>CAZRLI010000014.1:0-14395 GCA_964600535.1 uncultured Steroidobacteraceae bacterium
GCTCGTCGGTGTCGATCTCGAGCGTGAACTCGAGGCTCGACAGGTGCTCGAACGGCTTGTCCGTCGCAATGCCGAACTCGAGCACGTCGAAGCCGCCGTAGAAATCCGGGTTGGCACGGCGGAAGCCGAGCGCCTGGATCGAGCCCGATGTGCCGCTCTGCTGCTCCCCGCCGAGTTTGGCGAGCGTGAAGCCTTCGGCCCAGCCGATCGTGGGGCCGAAGTTCATCAGCCTGGCGCCCTGCAGGCCGTTGCTCGGCAGCGCGAGCACCGCGGACGCCGGATCGACGACCGCGACATAGCCGACGCGCAGCGTGTCCTTGCCGTCGGACAGGATGCACCAGCCGTCGACTTCCGTCTGGCTGATGATCGCATCGTCATACACCCCGGCGTCCCAGGCCGCACGCGGATCGAAGCTCAGCGAGATGCGCATCTTCGCGCTGCCCTTGCCGTTCACCCGCACGTTGCGCGGGCAATTGACCTCGACACCCGGATAGGTCTGGTTCGCGACGTGCTGCACGCTGAAGTTGCGGCGCTGGCCGCTCAGGTCGCGTACCGTGACGTCCTCGCTCGCATAGTCGCGCGTGACCGGATTGAGCCGGCCGAACGACACGCCGCCCGGCGACGCGTAGCTCGCGAGCGCCGCCGCACGATCGACGCGCAGCGCGCCGACGCCCTGGCGCATCAGGTCCGTGTCGCCCGAAGCGTTCGCGTCGACCGTCGAGTTTTGCAGCATGGCCTTGATGGCGCTCTGCTTGAGCGTCGGGAACTTCTGGTGCAGCAACGCCGCCGCGCCGGCGACATGCGGCGAGGCCATCGAGGTACCCTGGAAGTTCGCCGAACCGGTGCCCGTGCCGACTCCGGCCGAAACGATCGCCAGTCCCGGGGCGGACAGGTCGGGCTTGAAGGTCGAACCGCCGCCGCCCGGGCCGCGCGACGAGAAGGTCGTCATCTGGTCGTCTTTCGATGGATCGAGCGCGGCCGACAGCGTCACCGTGACCCCCGCGGTGGCCGCGAGGACATTGCCGACGGTGCTCGAGATCATCAGGCCGGGGATCGTGACCCGGTCATCGAGCCCGCCCATCACGATGGGGTCGATGCGCGTGGAATTCGCGCCGTCATTGAACACGACGATCGCGCGCGCGCCGGCCGCCTGCGCATTGAGGTACTTGTCGATGAAGCCGCAGGTGCCGCGGCGGATGAAAGCCACGTTGCCGGCGATCGCCGATGCATTGGCGAGTGGCCCGCAGCCGATCAGCGGATTCGCCAGCACCAGGCTGCCCGAGATCGGGCCTGACTGGGCAAAGGTCACCGGGCCTGCGCCTTCGAGCGACGCATAGGTGCCGGCGACACCCGCCGGTGCCGTCACGTCGAACTTCGAGTACAGGCGCCCGCCCGGGGTGTTCGCCGCGGTCGAGATCGCCGAGCTCGCGACGCCGGGCGAACCCGTGACGTAGGGCGTGTCGCCCTCGTTGCCGGCGGAGGTCGCCACGATGATGCCGACGGCCGCCGCGTTGTTGCTCGAGATGGCCGACGGATCGTTCGGGTCCCCGAACGGCGAACCGAGGCTCATGTTGATCACGTCGAGGTGATCGCTCATGTCGCCGTCGCCGTTCGGATCCATCGCCCACTCGATCGCGAGCGAGACGAGATCCGTGCTGCCACCTTCGTCGCTGAACACCTTGAGCGCGTAGAGATCGGCGCCGGGCGCGACACCCTGTCCGACGCTGCCCGGTACGCCGATGCCGGCGGCCGTGCCCGACACGTGCGTGCCGTGGCCGTTGCCGTCGAGCGGGTCCGGATCCGGCATCGGCACGGACGTGGGATCGTTCGCGTCATAGGTCGGGCCTGCGAAGTCGTAGCCGCCCTTCACTTTTGCGGTCGGGAAGCTGCCCGGCTCGATGATGCCCTTGTCATTGGCCGCGTAGACGGCGGGATCGCCGCTGCCGCCGAAATCGGCGTGCGTGTAGTCGATGCCGGTATCGATGATGCCGATCGACACGCCTTCGCCCTTGCCGCTCGACGCCCACACCGCCGGCGAGCCAATCCAGGGCACGCTGTCGATGTTGTCGAGCTGGTAACGGTGCACCCTTCCCACCGACCGCACGCCCGGCAGCGCGCGCAGCGCTGCGAGCTCGGAGCGCTGCACGCTGACACGCAGTCCATTGGCGCCGACACGCTGCGAGGACAGCACCCGCGCACCGACACCGTCGAGCGACGACCGCAAGCGCGCCTGCTGCTGCGTGACGCGGGCAGCCTGTGCGCGCTGCGCGGCGGGCGATGCATAGGTGCCCGTGCTCGCCAGGCTGTCGGCGTTGAGTTCCGCCACCGCCTGCTCGCTGAGCCTCACGAACACCTGCACGCGACCCTGCTCCGCCGACAGCCTGGTGCCGTGCAGGCTGATCGAGCGGCTGGGATCCGCGTTCTTGCGCTTGCCCTGGTTCGCGCTCTGCGTGATCGCGGGTGCGGCGACGAGTGCCGCCGTGAACAACATGATCGCGATCTTCGATCGCGACACTGAGGATTTGTGACCCATTACCTTGTCCCCGTATTCTTCTGGCAACCGAGACTCGGCAACGTACTCCCGCGCGATGCCCAATTCAACCGTATAGAATTCAACATAACATCACGCACACGGGCCGCACTCCATGGCGCTATTCACCGGTCCACGCGGGGCGACCGTCGCGGCACTGCTCTTCGCGTGCCTGCCGGCCGCCACACGCGCCGTCACGCCGCTGCCCGATGCGGATGGCCAGTTCTGGGATATCCAGGACACGTCCACGTGGGCGCAGGACAGCGGCGGCATCGCCACGGGTGGCGGGGCGAACCCGTTCAATGGATTCGGCTACCTCAAGCTGCGGGTGGCCGGCGCGGACGGCACGTTGCTGGTATCCAATCGGTACCTGCGCGGTTTCGGGCTGGCGCGCGACGCCGAGCGCTTCGATTCGCTGACGCCGGTGCTGGCGGCGGGCATCGTCGTCTCGCGCGCGCTGTTCGCGCCGCATGACTCGGTCTACCTGCGCTATTTCGACACCTTCATGAATGCGTCCGGCGAAAGCCGCACGGTGAGCGTGGCCTGGGGCGGCGCGGCCGGTGCCTACGCCGAAGGCGGCCTGGTCACCGTTGCGACGACCGGCAGCGGCGACCGGCACATCGACGCACGCGACGGCTTCGTGACCGTCATGCAGAACAGCGCCTCGGTCGCCGATCCGCTGCGCGGCCCTTCCGGCCATGGACCGTCGGCCCACGTCCTCGGCACGCACACCATGGCGGTCGCACTGCGGGCGGGCGACATGCACGGCGATCCCTTTGCCGAGGCCTGGCCGGGCTACGACCCCGCGCACATCGGTTACGTCTTCACCTTCACCCTCCGGCCGGGCGAATCCGCTTCGCTGCTGAACTTCGTGGTGAAGGGACTCAGCGAGGTCTACGACCCGCGCGGCGGGCCGCCCACGACGCTGCGGGATGCGATCGTCGCACCCTACTTCGACCCCGTTTACGCGGCCGCGGATGCGCGGATTCCCCGCGCGGGCAGCGAGATCGCCCGCGTCACGAAGTTGGCGAAGGCACTGCTCGAACGACCGGACCTGCGCGGCCTCTCGCCACTCGAGCTCGCCTCGGTCGTGAACTGGCAGCCGCTGTCGCCGGCCAGGCCCCTGCCGTTTCGCGTCGTGGGCCGCAGCGTTTCCGAGCTGCAGGCGGCCCTCGCGAGCGGCGCGCTCACTTCGCAGGACCTGCTGCGCGCCTACCTCGCGCGGCTCGCGCTGTTCGACCGCAACGGTCCGGCGTACCACGCCCTGCTCGCGCTCAATCCGGCCGCCTTCGCGACGGCACGCGCGCTCGATGCGGAGCGCGCCGGTGGCCGGGTCCGCGGTCCCTTCCACGGCATACCGATCGTCTTCAAGGACAACATCGACGTCCTGGGCCTGCCGACGACCGGCGGCTCGCTCGCGCTCGCCGCGCATCGACCGCGGCTCGATTCGCGGGTCGCGGCCGGCATGCGGCAGGCGGGGGCCATCGTCCTCGGCAAAGCGAATCTCGACGAGTTTCCCTTTGGCGACTTCGGCGTGAGTACGCTCGGCGGCACGATCGGCAACGCCTTCGATCCATCACTGTCGACCTCCGGCTCGAGCGGCGGCAGCGCCGTGGCCGTCGCCGCGGATTTCGCCGCCCTCGCCTTCGGCACCGACACCTGCAACTCGCTCTCGAACCCGGCCTCCTTCGCCTCGCTCGCGACCATCCGCACCACCCGTGGCCTCACGAGCCGCGCGGGCGTGCAGCCGCTCAATGAATACAACGATGCGGTGGGCCCGATTGCCCGGTCGGTGCGCGACGTGGCGCTGGCGCTCGATGCCGTCACCGGCCCCGATCCGGAGGACCCGGCCACCGCGGACGCGGCCGCGCACATCCAGGGCTCCTTCGCGGCCGGCCTCGACGGCGCATCCCTGCGGGGCCTGCGCATCGGTCTGCTGCGCCAGCGATTCGTCGGCTTCACGGGCGAGCGCGAGGTTGCCGACCTGATGGAACAGGTCGCCGGCGAGCTGCGGGCGGGCGGCGCGACGCTGGTCGACGTGCGGTTGCCCGGCCTCGACCGGCTCTACATCGCAGGGCGCGGCCGCGCACCCGGCTCGCTCAAGGCGGGCTGGAATGCCTACCTCGCGCGCGGCGCGAAGCCCGGCGAGCCAGTGCTCACGATCGAATCGCTCCTCGCTTCCGGCCAGCTCGCACCGGAGAGCATCGCGCGCTTCCGCGACGCACTCGCGCCATTGCCGCAGGGCACGGCGCTCGAGGCCGCGACCCGCCGCTTCATGGATGCACGGGTCGCGTTTCGCGAGGCGCTCGTGGGCCTCCTCGACCGGGAGCGGCTCGATGCGCTGCTCTACCCCGCGAACCAGGCGCGCCCGCAGACGCACGAGGGCGGGCTCGTGCGGTACGGGTCCGAGCCCGGTACGTGCCAGGAGAGCGCAATGACCGGTTTGCCGCAGGTCACGGTGCCGGCCGGCTTCATCGGCGGCCGTTTTCCGGTCGGCGTCTCCTTCCTCGGGCGGCCCTGGGAAGACGCGCGGCTGCTGGGCATCGGCCATGCCTTCGAGCAGGCCACGCATCACCACCGCGCCCCCGTGCTTCCATAGGGCTTGTTGGTATGGACTCCGCCAACCTCGAATTCACGCCGGCGCAGATGCGCCGCATGGGTGCGCTGGTCCTGCAACGCGTCGTCGATCATCTCGCGACGATCGGTGAGCAGCCGGTGCGCGGCGACATGGCTGCAGCGGATCTCTGCCGCGCCATGCGGGAACCCGCGCCCGAGCAGGGCTCGGAACTCGGGCCGCTGCTGGATTCGCTGTTCGACGAATGGATCCCGCGCTCCTTCAATACCGCGAGCCCGGGCTACCTCGCCTACATCCCGGGCGGTGGTGTCTTTCCCGGCGCGCTCGCCGACCTGATCGCCTCGGGCGTCAATCGCTATACCGGCGTGTGGCCCACCGCGCCCGCACTCGTGCAGCTCGAGGCAAACGCACTCGACTGGTTGCGCGAATGGATGCAGTTCCCCGCCAGCGCGCGCGGGCTGTTCACGACCGGCGGCTCGATGGCGAACTTCGCGGCGATCGTCAGTGCGCGCGAGCGCCAGCTCGGCGCAGACCTGCGCCGCGGCACGCTGTACCTCTCCACGCAGGCGCATCACTCGGTCGGCAAGTCCGCGCGTCTCGCGGGCATCCTGCCGGACCGCGTGCGGGCCATCCCGGTGGACGAGGCGTTTCGCCTGCGCGTCGACCTGCTCGAGGCGGCGATTGCGCAGGACCGGGCGGCGGGCCTCGCTCCTTTCCTCGTCGTCTCGTCCGCCGGCACCACCAATACGGGTGCGGTCGACCCGTTGCCTGCGATCGGCGCGCTCTGCCGCCAGCAGGGACTGTGGCACCACGTGGACGGCGCCTACGGTGCGAGTTTCCACCTGTGCCCGCAGCTGCGCCCGCTGCTCGACGGCCTGCCCCAGGCCGATTCGATCACCCTCGACCCGCACAAGGGCCTGTTCATTCCCTACGGAACGGGCGCCGTACTCGTGCGCGACGGCGAGGCCCTGCGGGCCGCGCATGCGGAAACGGCGAGCTACATGCCGGAGAACCAGGAAGCCGAATTCTATGACCCGCACCAGTACGGACCGGACCTCTCGCGCGGCTTTCCGGGCCTGCGGGTCTGGCTCGCATTCAAGCTGTTCGGCGCCGCGCGCTACCGCGCGGCGCTGATGGAAAAGCGCGCCCTCGCGCTCGACGCCGCGCGCCGCATCGCCGCGCTGCCGAACATCGTGATGGACGCCACGCCACAGTTGTCGCTCTTCGCCTTCCATCTCGAGTGGCCGGGATCCTCGCGCGACGAACAGGACGCAGCGACCCGCGAATTGCTCGAGCGGGTGACGCGCCGCGGCAAAGTGTTCATCACCGGCTGCCATGCCGGCGGCCGTTTCCTCGCGCGCGTGTGCGTGCTGAGCTTTCGCACGCGGCAGGCGCAGATCGACGCCTGCGTCGAACACATCGCTGAAGAGGCAGGCGCGATCACCGGTTCCCGGGGCCCATCGGGCTAGTAGCCGTAGAACTGCTCGGTGCGCACGGATTCTTCGGCAACGCCGAGGCTGGCGAGCACGGTGCGCATGGCCTCGACCATGGCGGGCGGCCCGGTGACAAGGTAAACGGGAGCCTGCACGGCCTGCGTCTGGCTTCGCAGGAGTTCCGCGTCGATCTTCCCCCTTGGCCCTTTCCAGGCCGAAGCATCGGCATCGGTCATGGTCGCGACGAGCCGAAAGGATGCCAGGGCGCGCTCGAGCCCCTGCAACTCGACGAGGAAGGCGCTGTCCTCGATTCGACGGTTCGAATAGAACAGCATGATCGCCCGACTGGCGGCCTCGTGCGTCGCGTGCCGCAGCATGCTGATGCAGGGAGTGATCCCGATTCCGCCCGCGATGAGGACCACCGGGCGCGAGCGGTCCGCGGGAAGGGTCAACGAACCGAAGGGTCCCTCGATCGCGAGCGGCGATCCGGCTTGCAAGCTGCCGAGCGCGCGTTTGTATTCGCTGTCCCGCATGCGCGTCGCAAATTCGATCCGGGGTTCGTGCGGTGCGCTCACGATCGAGAACGTGTGGCGCAAATCCAGCTCCTCGCGAGCGCCGGGCAGGATCACGTCGATGGCCTGCCCGGGGCTGAAGCGGAATCCCGGTGGCTTTGCGACATGGAACGCGACCGTGCCGCGCGCGACATCCTCGCGCGCAAAGAGCGTCGTCGGGTACGCAGCCATTGAAGAACTCCTGGAAGATCTACCGCGACTCCAGATACTGGACGGGATCCGCCATCTCGCCCGCGCCCAGCCCGAGCGCCAGCTTCGACAACAAGCGCAGGGCGTCCTCGTCAGCCGCTGCCACCCGCGGGGCGATTTCCCGGTCCGCGAGTCCGTCGTGCGTCTCCTCGAGCGCGGCTGCGCTCATGCCCGCACCTGATGCAGTCAGGCCGCCTTGCGTTCCCGGGCGAGGTTCGCATGGGCGAATTCCCAGTTCACGAGGTGCGCGAGGAAAGCCGTGACGTAGTCGAGGCGCCGATGCTGGTAGTCGAGGTAATAGGCGTGCTCCCAGACATCGAGCGTCAGCAGCGGCACCTGGCTGCCCGTGAGCGGCGTCGCGGCATTCGATGTCGCGACGATCCGCAGCGCATCGCCATCGAGGACGAGCCAGGCCCAGCCACTGGCGAACTGTTCGGTCGCGGCCTTCACGAACTGCTGGCGGAAGGCATTGTGGCTGCCGAAGTCCTTTTCGATGCGCTTTGCGAGCGGGCCCGTCGCATCGCCGCCGCCGCCCGGACGCATGCTCTGCCACAGGAAGGCATGGTTCCAGGCCTGCGCGGCTGCGTTGAACAGCGGCCCGGGCTGGTTCGCCTGCGAGCGCACGATCTCCTCGAGCGTGGCGGATTCGAGCGCCGTGCGCTGCACGAGCGCGCGCGTGCGGTCCACGTAGGCCGAGTGGTGGTTCCCATGGTGGACGGCGAGTGTCTTGCGGGACACGTGGGGCTCGAGTGCGTCGAGCGCGTAGGGCAGCGGCGGAAGTTCAACGAGCATGCGGTCACTCCTCTCATGTCTGTGTCGAACCGTAGGCGGCCAATTGATATTTGACAAATGATTAATATTGGCCATATACATCGCATTTCTCTATGGATACAGAACTTGCACGTACCTTCCTCGCGGTCGTGACCTGCGGCAGCTTCGGCGATGCGGCCGGGCGGCTGCACATCACCCAGTCGGCCGTGAGCAGCCGGATCCAGCGGCTGGAAGATGACCTGGGTGCTGCGCTGTTCGTCCGCAACAAGTCGGGCGCAACCCTGACGGCGGCCGGCCGGCAGTTCCAGCGCCACGCGTCCCTGCTCATCCGCACGGTCGAGCAGGCGCGCCAGGAGATCGGTGTCGTGAGCGGCTTTCGCGCGACGCTGTCCGTCGGTGGCCGCTTCGGCCTGTGGGAGGACCTGCTGCTGCGCTGGTTGCCGACCTTCAACTCGCTCGCGCCGGACATCGGCGTGCGCGCGACGATCGGCTTCGAGGACGAACTGATGGCGGCGCTGGTAGAAGGCCGCCTCGACATCGCGCTGCTCTACACGCCGCAGGCACGACCCGGGCTCACGGTCGAGCCGTTGCTCGAGGAAGAGCTCGTGATGGTGTCATCGCGCGCGAAGGCACCCGCCGAACCGGGCCGGGACTATGTCTACGTCGACTGGGGCCCGGAATTCCATGCCCATCACAGCAAGGCGTTTCCCGATTACGCCGGCTCGGCACTCAGCGTGAACATCGGCTGGCTCGGCCTGCAGCATGTGCTCTCGTCGGGCGGGGCCGGCTACTTCCCGGCCCGGCTCACGCGCACGCTCGAGCTCGAGGGCCGGGTGCACCGCGTGGCGGACGCGCCGGCCTTTCGCCTGCCCGCTTACCTGTGCTTTGCGACGAAGATGCAGTCCGAAGCGCTCTCGCTCGCGGTGGACACGATGCGGCGGGTGGCGGCGCACGTCTGATTCACGCAGGCAACCCGAGGGGAGCAAGACCAACGTGAAGGCATCCAGGCCCGGTACGTGGCTCTTCGCCGCGCTCTTCTTCGCGTCGTTCCCGGGCCCGGCCCGCCCGGCGGCGGACGCACCCCCCGATCGCTTCACGCTGGTGCACGCGGGACGCCTGCTCGCGGTACCCGGCAAGCCGGCCGGGCGCGAGATGACTGTCGTCATCCGCAACGACCGCATCGTGCGCGTGGCGCAGGGCTTCCTCGACGCCGCAGCCGCGGGCCTGCCGCCGGACGCCGCGGTGGAACAGCTCGACCTGCGGGACCACTTCGTGCTGCCGGGCCTGATGGACGCACACGTGCACCTGCAACACCAGCCCTCCTTCAACCGCCACCGCACGGAGCGCGGCGACCGCAATCCACCGACCTCCGCCGAGGGCGCCGTCGATGCCATGGTGTATGCGCGGCGCACGCTCGCGGCCGGGTTCACCACCGTGCGGGACCTCGGCTCCGATGACTCCGCGGTGTTTGCCGTGCGCAACGCCATCAATGCGGGACGCATGCTGGGTCCGCGCATCCTGGTTGCGGGGTCCGCGCTCGCGGTGACGGGCGGGCATGGCGATTCACTGCCGCTCGAAATGACGGGTGACCCGCAGGCGCGGCTGCGCGACGGGACCTGCGACGGCCCGATGGAATGCCGCGCCGCAGTGCGCTTCCAGTACAAGCTCGGTGCCGACGTCATCAAGTTCACCTCGACCGGTGGCTTCTCCTCGAACACCGGCCTCGATCCGCAGTTCTTTCCCGATGAAGTCGCAGCCATCGTCTCGACGGCGCATCTCGTCGGCCTCAAGGCCGCGGCGCACGCCTACTCCGCCATCGCCATCAAGCAGGCGGTACTCGCGGGGGTCGATTCGATCGAGCACGGCTTCCTCGTCGACGACGAGGGGCTCGCGCTGATGAAGAAGGCGGGCACCTATCTCGTGCCGACGCTGTCGGCGAGCTATCCGCCGCCGGTGTTCCGGATCCGCGACCCGGAGTCGGTACGCATCCGCAACGAACACAAGGCCTTCGAGCGTGCCTACGCCGCCGGCGTGAAGATCGCCTTCGGCACCGACGCGGGCACGTTCGCGCACGGCGACAATGCCAAGGAGTTCGGCCTGATGGTCAGGCTCGGCATGGCGCCGCAGGACGCGATCCGCAGCGCAACCGTCGCCACCGCGGACCTCTTCGGCCTGTCCGCCGATGTCGGCACGATCGAGCCGGGCAAGCTGGCCGACCTCGTGGCGCTGCGCGGCGACCCGCTCGTGGATGTCGCGGCTCTCCTGCGCATCGATTTCGTGATGAAGGGCGGTCGGATCGCCAAGCTGGACGGTCACATGATCGAGCCCTTCACCTATCCTGCCCCGTCCGCCGCGTTCTGAATCCCGACAGGAGCCCTGCATGCCACGTTCGAATTCCCGCCGGGCGCTCGCGCTCCTCGGCTTCCCGATACTGGTTCTCGGCAGTGCCGTCGCGCACGAGGGTGAGCCGCATGCGACGGCGCCCGCCGCGGCGCTCGTGGGTGAAGCCCGCGCGGTCGCCGGGGTGCTTGGCCAGTATGCGGATGCCCTCAGCGCAAACGACCTCGCGCGGGTGAAGCCACTGCTGGTCGACGGCGAGGAATTCAGCTATTTCGAAGGCAGCTTCGCCAACCGGGGTTGGCAGAGCTACCACGACCACCTGGCGCCGGAAATGGCGATGTTCGAGCGACCGGTCTACCGGATCACGGACCTGCGGCCCTTTGTCAGCGGCGATCTTGCCTACGCGACCTTCTCATGGGCGATGGACGTCACGGTCATCAGCCCCCGGTTCGACGGCGGGCGCCACCCGGTATCGATGTCGGGCAAGGGCACCGCAGTCCTCAGCCGGATCGCCGGCCAATGGCGCATCCGCCACCTGCAGACGGCACAGGCGCCGGCCCGCAAGGCCGCCGCCCACTGACACCCCGTCGCAGTCGTCAGGACGCCGGCGCCCCGGCCGCAGCCGTCGTGGGGGGCGCGTCGAGATTCCACATGTCGCGCAGGATGAGCCATTTGCCGTCCTGCTTGCGCCACACTTCCATGTACTTGCCGGTTCCCCGCAAGTTCCCGGACGTGTCCTTCACGGTGAACGCGCCGGCGTGCCAGCCGAGATTCCCCGATACCCCTGACGTACTGGCGCCGAGCTCGAGCGTCGTCCCGGCCGAGGTCGCGATGTCGGTCGTGAGGAATTCGCGCAGGGCTTCGTGGTTGCTCGCCGCGGGCACGCCGGGTGGCATCACCACGGCATCCTCGGCGTACAAGGCGAGGATCGCGTCGACGTCGCCCCTGGAATAGGCGGCGACCCATGCCTCGGTACCCTGGCGCATCGCGTCTTCATCGGCCTTGCTGTTGCCCGCTTCAGGGGCGGATGGCGCACATCCGGCGAGAGACAGCAGAGCTGCTGCGACGAGCGCAGCCTTCCTGAACGTGTCCATGGCCATTCCCTCTGGTTGCTGATTGCGCTCATTCGGGCGGCGGCCCGAGGTAGTCCTTCTTTCCGAGCTCGACGCCGTTGTGACGCAGGATGTTGTACGCCGTCGTCACGTGAAAATACAGGTTCGGGAGCATGTGATGCAGCAGGTAGGGCATGCCGCGCATCGTCCGGGGGCCAGCCCGGGTGCTCCAGGTGATCGTGCGGTCCTCGGCACCGTCGAACTGGGCGGGCTGCAGCGTGCGCAGGAAGTCGATGGTCCTGTGCAGCCGCACCACCAGTTCGGGCAGCGTCGTCTCGTTGTCCTCCCACGACGGCGGCGTGAGGCCCGCGAGCCGCGCTGCGCCGCCCTTGGCGCCGTCGGACGCGATCTGCACCTGGCGCACCAGCGCGAACATGTCCGGGAACAGCCGGCTCCCGACCAGCACCGCGGGGTCGAACTTCCGCGCCTCGGCATGTGCCGCGGCCTTCCCGAGGATCGCCGCGAGATTGGACATCATCTGGATGCCGACCGGCACGCAGGCATCGAACATCGTCAATTTCATCGCGCACTCCGTTTCAGTTTCGAACGGCCGAATTCCACCCAGTCGCCCCCTTTGCCCCGGGTACTGTCGATCACCTCGAGGTCACCGTCCGGCAGCAGCGTGTAACGGGTCCGGCCGGACTCCCCCCACAGCGCCTCGAGCGTGCGGCCTTGCAGCTCACTCGCCATGATCGGGTGCTCGTTGCCTTGCGAGTCCCACCAGTTGGCCCGGTAACGCCCGGGCGCCTCGCGCGCGTAGATCGCGCGCCCCTCGAAGCGGCCGTGCACCGCAGCGGCCCCGAGGCTGCTCCACGACAGCTCCGTGAACCTCCCCGCGAGCACCGGCTGCACGCTGAACATCACGGCCACGGGTTCCCGCATCCATTGGCCCTCACCGATCCAGGCGCCCGCGAGGCGCTCCAGCAGCGGCGCCCCTGGCCCGGCCGCAGCCGCAGGCGCCGGGTCGCTGCCGGCACGGTGGTAGAGCCCGTCGAACGCCACGACCCAGGTCTTGCCGTCGTTCGCCGACATCTCCCAGCGCTGGCGCACCGTATGGGCATCGATCGGCGTCCAGGTGATCCGCTGCCGTGGCGGGCCCTCCATGATCATGCTGCCGTCCCGCAGCCCACCCGTCAGTTGCAGGGTCTGCCCCAGCGAGTCGACCCAGCTCTGGTGCCAGCGCTGGTCCGGCCCGTACCAGTTGAGGCTGGTGCCGCTGAATCCGCCGCGCGCGCTGGTCCAGGTTTCGCGCAGGACGCAGCCGCCCTCGCCCGGTTCGATGCGGTTGATGCCCGCGAGATGCCCCTCGGCATCAGTGACGGTCCAGAGGCCGATCCAGAAATCGAACTGGCGATGTGCGCCGGTGGTGCAGCCCGCCGCCGCAGTGGCCTGCGGTTGCGCCAGCGACCACATCGGCCACATCAATGACCACAGCAGCGCCCATCGGACTTTCATGCCTGCTTCACCTCCGTGCGCGGCGGGCAGTATGTGCCGGGTCGCGCCCGCCGTCGCCGCCTGGCGACTTGTCGGCAACGCACCCTTCCTCCTAGACTGCGCCGCGCATTGTACGCAGTCCGATCGTCCAAGGAGCCCCCATGATCATGTTCTTCCGGCGCGGTGTCGTTGCCCTGACCCTGGTTGCCTTCATCGCAGCCGCCTCGCCGCCCGCTTCCGCCGCGATGATCGGCACCGGCACCGCCGTCGCCGCCTCGACGCGCGCCGCAAATCTCGCGCGCGTCGACAGGGTGCTCGCGCGGGCCGACGTACAGCAGCGGCTCACCGATCTCGGCGTCGCACCGCAGGCGGCCCATGAACGCGCCGCGGCGCTCACCGATGCCGAACTCGCGAGCTTCGCGACCCAGCTCGAGTCGGCGCCGGCGGGCGGCGATGTCCTTGCGGTCATCGGCATCGTCTTCGTGGTACTGATGATCCTCGAGATCACCGGCGTCATCGACATCTTCAAGAAGTTCTGACCGGCGCGCCGTGCGACCCGCGGTCCTCGCGGCGGTCGTCGCGGTCCCGATGGTCACCGGCGGCTGCCGCGTGCCGCCCGCGCCACCGGCAGGACCCGTTTCGGCGCCGGCGCGCATCGAGCTCGATGCGGTGCCGTTCTTTCCCCAGGACGCGTACCAGTGCGGCCCCGCCGCGCTCGCCACGCTGCTGGCCGCCAGTGGCGTCGATGCATCGCCGGCCGCACTCGTCGGCGAGGTCTACATCCCGGCGCGCAAGGGGAGCCTGCAGGCGGAGATGCTCGCGGCGACCCGGCAGCGGCAGCGCATCCCCTATGTGCTCGAACCTCGCTTCGACACGCTGGTGGGGCTGCTGGCCGAAGGGCGCCCGGTGCTCGTGCTGCTCAATCTCGGCGTCCGGTCCTGGCCAATCTGGCATTACGCGGTCGTGATCGGCTATGAGCGCGACGCCGGCCGCGTGCTGCTGCGCTCCGGCACGACACGCCGCGCAGCCCTGTCCCTGCGCCGCTTCAGTGGCGCCTGGGCGCGCGCGAATGACTGGGGTTTCGTCGCACTGCGCCCCGGCGAGGTGCCGCTCGCCGCAAACGCGCCGGCCTTTGCCGCAGCGGTCGCGGACTTCGAGGGCGTCGATGCCGACGCTGCCCTGCTGTCCTACCAGGCGGCCATGGCACGCTGGCCCGACGAACCCCTGCTGCGCCTGGGAGAGGCCAACATGCTGCTCGCGCGCGGCGATCGCGCCCGTGCGGAGGAGGCGTTGCGCGGACTGCTGGCGCGCGCGCCCCGCGACGTGGCAGCGCGCAACAACTATGCGGAACTCCTGTAGCAGCGCGGCTGCCGCGCGGCGGCCCACGCCGAGATCGACACGGCACGCGGGTATGCGCGCGGCACGGCGCTCGCGCCCAC
>CAZRLI010000015.1:0-13783 GCA_964600535.1 uncultured Steroidobacteraceae bacterium
GATCCAGGTCGCAGTGCAGCTGCGCCGCTGGCAATCGGGCGTGGACCGTTCATGCGGACGCTTGCAGCGTGACGAGCAGCCCGTCCAGTTGCGCGAATTGCTCGGGCATCCCGCCTTCCATGCCCGCGATGGCTTCGTCGAGGGCCTCCTTCGAGGGATACAGTTCGCGCAGGACCAGCAGGGTCCTGCCGCCCGACTCCTCGAAGGTCACCGTGGTGACCGCGCCGTTCTCGCTTTCCTCGTTGGTCCAGGCGAGGCGCACGTTCGGAATCACCTCGATGTACTTGCCGAAGAACGCATGGGCGCTCGCCGCATCGTGGCCGAACGCGACGCGGTAGCCGCCACCTGCGCGGACATCCATGTCGCAGGAGAACAGCGGCACGCCGGCCGACTTCGGCGCCCACCATCGCCTGAACAGGTCGGGCGTGGTCCACGCCTTGTACACAAGGTGCGCCGGGGCATCGAAGGACCGCGTGATGACGAGTTCGCGATCGGATTTCCGTTCCACCGTAGCGCCGTCCTTCGCGCGGGCGGGCTCAGGTCCTCTTCTTCCGTCCATCGGCCTTCTCCCTGCATTTCAGTTCCCCGACCAGCTTGTCCAGCGCGTCGAAGCGCGCTTCCCACAGCTGGCGATACCGTTCGATCCATCCCGCCTCCTCCTCCAGCCGCCGCAGGCCGAGGCTGCAGGTGCGCACGCGCCCGATCTTTTCGGTGGTGACGAGCCCGGCCTGCTCGAGGACGACAACGTGCTTCTTCATGCCCGTGAGGGACATGCGGAACTTCGCGGCGAGGTCCGTGACGGACGCACTGCCATGTCCGAGCTGCTCCAGGATGCCGCGCCGCGTGGTATCCGCGAGGGCGGAAAAAGTGGCGTCGAGCCGGGCGCTCATATACTGAACCATTAGGTTCAGTATATAGCCCGCTGGTGGGCGGCGCGCAAGGGGCCGGGTCCGTATTAGTACGGGTGGGCGGCTTGCCCTGCGTCAAGGCATCCGGGCCGCAGGCGGCGCACATTGCCTGCGCACCCGGGGCGTGCGCACGGCATGTCCCGCGTCCGGGAGACATCATGTTGCACATCAGGATTGCGCCGGTCCTTCCACTGACACTCGCCGTGGCCCTTGCCGCAAACACGGGCGCTGCCGCCGAGCCCGCTCTCGGCCCGGCTACCGACCTGCACGCGGCCCTCGTTTCCGGAAAGGCGCACCTCGAGTTTCGCTACCGGCTCGAATCGGTGGACCAGGAGCCCTTCGGCAGCGACGCCACCGCGTCGACGTTGCGCAGCCGGCTGAACTACCAGACGGGTGAGCTGCGCGGCTTCAGCGCCTTCGTCGAAGCGGACAATGTCACGGTGATCGGCGACGAAGATGCCTACAACAGCACCGTGAACGGTGCGGTGAGCCGCCCGGTGATCGCCGATCCCGAGTACACGGAAGTGAACCAGGCCTACCTGCAATACAAGGCCGGCAGCTTCACGGGCCTGATCGGGCGCCAGCGCATCACGCTCGACAACCAGCGCTTCATCGGCAACGTCGGCTGGCGCCAGAACGAGCAGACCTTCGACGCCGTGACGCTGAAGAGCGCCGCGCTGCCGAAGACGCTGCTGCAGTACTCGTTCATCGCCAACGTCAATCGCGTCACCGGTCCGGGGGAGGGCGCGCAAGCGGCCAATTTCCACGGCGCCGCGCAAGCCCTGAACGGCAAGGTGGATCTCGGGCCGTTCGGTGCGCTTACCGGGTTCGCCTATCTGCTCGACCTCGAGAATGCCCCGACGCTGTCGAGCAGCACCCTCGGCCTGCACTGGACCGGCACGCACAAGCTCTCCGGCGCCACGGGACTCAACTGGATCGTGTCCTACGCGAGCCAGCGCGACTACGCCGACAACCCGAACGACTATCGCGCCGAGTACTACCTGATCGAAGGCGGCGCGAGCTTCGGCCGTTATGGCCTGCGGGTCGGCCGGGAAGTGCTCGGCGGTGATTCGCTTCCCAACCGCGCATTCCAGACGCCGCTCGCGACGCTGCACGCGTTCAATGGCTGGGCGGACAAGTTCCTGACGACGCCCGCGGCTGGGCTCGAGGACTCGTATGTCGGTGCATCGGCGACTGTCGGGCCGGTGGCGCTGCAGCTTGCATGGCACGATTTCCAGGCGCAGGCCGTCGACCTGGACTACGGCCGCGAATGGAACGCTTCGGCCGCGCTGAAGTTCGGCGCGAAGAAGAGCTACGAGGCGATGCTCAAGTTCGCCGACTATCGGGCCGAGCGCTTCGCCACCGATACCACCAAGGTCTGGTTGCAGGTCTCCGCCGCGTTCTGAGCGTACCCGGCGGTCGAGACCGCGCAATCCACCACGGTCCCGACCAGCGCGATCGCGGGGGAGGCGATGCCGTGTTCCCCCGCCGCATCGACGAGCCGGGCCGCCGTGGTGGCCACCACGCGCTCGTCCGCGCGACTCGCGTTTTCAACGAGGGCGGCAGGGAGTTCCGGCGGCACGCCGGCCCGCAACAGGCGCGCGCGCAGCGCCGGGAGTTGCGCCACGCCCATGTAGACCGCGAGCGTTTCGCGACCGGCGGCCAGGTCGGAGAAATCGAACGCATCGAGCACCGCGGCGTCGTTGCCGGCGAGCAGGCGCACGGCATGCACGTGTCGCCGGTCGGTCAGCGGGACGGCGGCGGAGGCGCCCGCCGCGACGGCGGCGCTGATGCCGGGGACGACGTCGAAGCGGATGCCGGCCGCGCGCAGCGCGTCGATCTCCTCGCCGCCGCGGCCGAAGATGAACGGATCGCCGCCCTTCAGGCGCACCACGCGCCGGCCGCGGCGCGCCTGCTCCACCATCAGCGCATTGATGGCGTCCTGCGATGGGCCGGCGCCGGGACGCTTGCCGACATCGATCCGCTCGGCGTCGCGCCGCGCGAGGTCGAGCACGGCTGCGGACGCGAGCCGGTCATGGATCACGACGTCGGCCTCCTGCAGCGCGCGCAGGCCCTTGAGCGTGAGCAGGCCCGGGTCGCCGGGGCCCGCGCCGACCAGCGTGACATGACCGAAGCCCGGGTCGTGTCGTCGATGCGCGAGTTCGCGAATCGCGAGCCGGTCGGCCTCGGCGTGGCGGCCGGCGCGCAATGCGAGCGCCGCGGGCCCGGTCAGGAGCCAGGACAGGTACTGGCGGCGCGCACCGGCGCTCGCGAGCACGCGACGCGCGCTCGCACGCCAGCGCTCGGCAAACCGGGCGAGCGGCCCGAGCGACTCGTCGAGCAGCGCTTCGAGCCGCTCGCGGATGAGCCGGGCGAGCACCGGTGAGGCGCCCCCCGTCGATACCGCGACCTGGACCGGCGAACGGTCGATGATCGACGCCATGAGGGCGGTGGACTGCCCGCGATCGTCGACCACGTTGCAGAAGATGCCCGTCGCTTGCGCGGCCCGCGCGGCCTCGGCATTGATCGCGGGCTCGTCGGTGGCGGCGACGATCAACCACGGGCGCGGCAGCCCACTGGCGCGGATGTCGCTCGCGGCAAAACGTCGCTCGATGAGCGTCACGTTGCCCTGCGCGCCGAGGGCGCGCAGCCCGTCGTGAATCGATTCCGCGACGACCGTGACGCGCGCGCCAGCCGAACGCAGCGTCTCGATCTTGCGCAGTGCCACGGCGCCGCCGCCGATGACCAGGACGTCGCGCCCGTCGAGGTCGAGGAAGAGTGGAAAGTAGTGCACGCGCTCAGGCCGCCTGCCGGCGCCCGAATGCGTCGGCGAGCGCCGCCACGAGCCGCGCCTGGTCGGCATCGGAATGCAGCGGCCCCGGCGTGATCCGCAGGCGCGCGCGGTCGCGCGGTACGGTAGGGTACACGATCGCCTGCAGGTAGATGCCGCGCGCCTCCAGCAGCTCATCGGCGCGGGCGCGGCAGGCCGCGGCGTCACCGACGACCAGCGGCAGGATCTGGCTGTGGGTCGGCGCAACCGGCACGCCCGCTGCGACGAGCGCCTGGCGGACGCTCGCCACGCGCGCGCGAAGCGCGGCGCGCTCGGCGTGGCTGCGCTTGAGATGACGCACCGACGCGAGTGCGGCGGCCGCGACAGCCGGTGGCAAGGCCGTCGTGAAGATGAAACCCGGCGCGTGGCTGCGCACGAAGTCGATGATCGGCGCGCTGCCGGTCACGAATCCGCCCACCACGCCCACGCCCTTGCCGAGCCCGCCCTGCACGATGTCGACCGCATCCAGCAGGCCCTGGGCTTCGAGCAGTCCGCCGCCGCGCGGGCCGTGCACGCCGACCGCGTGCGTCTCGTCCACGAAGGTGAGCGCGCCGTGGTGCCTGGCGACGGCGAGCAGCTCGGCGAGCGGCGCGATGTCGCCGTCCATGGAATAGAGCGACTCGAAGGCGACGAGCTTCGGCGTGGCCGCGGGCTGCGCGGCGAGCAGTTCGGCGAGCTGCGCGGCGTCGTTGTGGCGGAACACCACGCAGGGCTGGCGGCTCGCGCGGATGCCCTGGATCATCGAGGCGTGGTTCGCGGCGTCGGAGAACACGACGGCGCCCGGCAGCGCGCGCGCCAGCGTCGCAAGCGTCGTGTCGTTGGCGACATAGCCGGAGGAGAAGAGCAGCGCCGCGTCCTTCGCATGCCAGTCGGCGAGCTCGTGCTCGAGTGCGACGAGGAGATCGGTGGTGCCGGAGATGTTGCGCGTGCCGCCGGCGCCGGCGCCGTAGCGCGCGAGGGCGTCGCGCGCGGCGTCGAGCACCAGCGGGTGCTGGCTCATGCCGAGGTAGTCGTTGCTGCACCAGACCGTGACGGGCCGCCACGCGCCGTCCGGGGCGCGCCACTGCGCCTGCGGAAAGCGGCCCGCGCTGCGGCGCAGTTCGCGGAACACGCGGTAGTGATGCTCGCGCCGGAGTTTTTCGTTGGCGTCCCCGAAGAACCCTGCGTAGTCGAACATGGCGCTACCTCGCCGCGAGGCCGAGGGCACGGCCGAGCCGTGCACCGTAGGTGATGATGAAGGCCGCGCCGCCGCGGCGCAGCGCGTGCCAGCTCTCGAGCAGCGCCGCGTCGAAGTCCGCAAAGCCTTCCCGCGCAAGCAGCGCGAGCGCGGCGTATTCGCCGCTGACCTGGTAGGCCCCGACCGCGAGGCCGGTCGAGTCCCCGATGGAGCGGATGAGATCGAGCGAGCTCATGCCCGGCTTCACCATCAGCAGGTCCGCGCCCTCGGCGGCGCAGCGCTGCGAACTCGCGAGGGCATCGCGCCGCGCCCGCACGTCGATCTGGTAGCTGCGCCGATCGCCGTGCGCGGGGGCCGAGCGGGCCGCGCCGCGGAACGGCCCGTAGAGCTGGCTCGCGAACTTCGCGCTGTAGCTCATGATCGGCACGAGGTCGTGGCCCGCTGAATCGAGCGCCAGGCGCAGCGCCGCGACGCGTCCGTCGTTCATGTCGCTCGGTGCGATGCCGTCGGCACCCGCGCCGGCATAAGCGAGGGCGAGCCCCGCGAGCGCATCGAGCGTCGCCGGCAGGTCCTGGTCGCCGCGGGTGTCGTGCAGGCAGCAATGGCCGTCGGCCGTGTAGCTGCAGAGGCAGGTGTCGAGCCACAGGCTCGCGTCGCGCCCGGCGCGGCGGCGCAGGGTGGCGATCGCCTCGCAGATGAAGGCCGGGTCGAGGCCGTGTGCGTGCTTGCGCGCCGGCACGGGGAAGAGGATGAACTGGCGCACGCCGGCCTCGAGGTCGGCGTCGAACCGTTCGAGCGCGGCGCCGGCCGCGAGGCGCGCATTGCCCGGCAGTCCCGGGATGTCGCCGGCATCGGCCGCGTCCTCGGCGATGAAGAGCGGCTGGATGAGCTGGCCCTGCGTGAAGCCCGTCTCGGCGACCAGGTCGCGCAGCGGCGCCGTGCGGCGCAGTCGCTGCAGGCGACGTGGCGGTGACAGCGTGTCGTGCGGGGGGGGCGTGGCCGTGGCGATCCGGTCGAGCATGGCGTCAGGCGCCCATTTCCGCGCTGAACTGCCCGGCGGAGAGGAACGCGCGCACGCGCTGCGGCCCGATCGCCGCGCGGATGATCGCGAAGGTGTTGCCGGGGCCGCAGCCGTGCCACGCGTCCCGGAGGCGGGGATAGGCGCGCAGGTATTCGCGGAACTGCGAGCCGCTGCGCCAGAAGAAGTGGGTGCAGCGGCGCAGATCCTCGAGCGGCGCGACCCGCTCGAGCCGATAGGTGGCGAGGCGCGTGGCGTGCGGCGTGTCGTGCCCGGCGGCGTGCGAGAGCTTCACCCAACGCTCGACCTGCGGGAAGAGCGGCCGCGCCGCGAGCGCGCCGGTCTCGCCGAGGCTCTCATCGCTGCCGCTGACCCAGTAGCCGCGCGCCGCGAGCTTGCGCCAGGTCGTGAGGCCCGCGGTCCAGATCACCTGCCGCGGCGCCGGCGACCAGCCCGCCGGCAAGGCGTCGGCGCGCGCCACGAGGACGCCCAGGTGCGCGGCATCGGGCGGGCCGATGTCGGCGGCGAGGGCCACGCGGCGCAGCGCGAGGTCGCCCGCCCGCTCGCCGGTCCACACGGCTTCCCGGTGCGCCGGGCGGGGCAGCGGGTCGTCGTCGCGCAGGCGCGCGGTCTCGACGCTCACCCCCTGCAGCGAGCCGCGCAGGAAGACGGCTTCGGCCCGCATGCGAACGGGCCCGCCTTCGACCGGCACGATCGACGCGCCGAACGGGTGGTCCTCATCGCGCGTTGCCGCGAGTTGCGCGCGCTCTTCGAGCACGCGCGCGAACGTCGGCGCATGGTTGATCGATGCAAGGGCTGCGGCGAGATCGCGGCGATCGCGACGCGCCTCGATGGCGAGCGCCCCCTGCGCAGGCGCCGCCGGGTTCGCCGCCAGCGGCAGCACCATGAGGCGGCAGGCATCGAGTGCCGCGAGGACCCGGGCGCGCGCCGGGGCGAGATCGCCGTCCGCGGTCAGCAGTCGGTCGATGGCGGCCTTCGCGACGACGAGCGCATCGGCGTCGCCCGCCAGCAGGTGGCGCAGTCGTCGCAGGATGTCGCCGCGCACCGGCAGGAATTCGATCCACTCGACGCCGCCGGGCAGCGCCCAGGGCAGGAAGTCGCGCAGGTTCGTCGCACGCCGCGCCGAGCAGGAGAGCACCCGCAGCGCGCGCGGCGCCCGGCCCTGCACGAGCCGGTCGCGGCGCACGAGCAGCAGGTCGCGTGGATCGGCGCGTTCGAGGGTCGCCGCGACGTGCGTGGCCGACGCGTCGGTGAAGGGCAGGTCCTTCCAGGAGTGCACGGCGAGATCGATCCGCGAGGCGGCGAGCGCGCCCGACAGCTCGCTCGTGAAGCCCCCCTCGCGCAGCAGCGCCGGGAGCGGGGCGCCGAGGTCGCGATCACCCTGGGCATCGGAGAAGACATAGCGGATCGCGAGCCGCGGATCGTGCGCGGCGAGGGCATCGCCGACGAGCCGCGCCTGCACGCGCGCGAGCGCGCTCGCGCGCGCCCCGATGGTGATCGTTCGCATGGCCTTCAGCAGGACGGCCACGGATCAGCCTTCAAGGCCGTGCAGGCCGCATTCGCGCTTCAGGCCGAAGAAGCGGGTGCCTTCGAGGCTGCCCGCTTCCGCGAGCGAGCGCGTCGTATGCCAGTCGCCGATCGAGACGTAGCCCTTCTCCCACAACGGGTGATAGGGGAGCGCGTGCTGCTGGAGGTAGCGGCCGACGTCGCGGTCGGTCCAGTCGGCGATCGGGTGCAGCTTGAAGCGGCCGTCCTTCAGGGCGAGCAGGGGCGTCGTCGCGCGGCTCGCCGACTGCACGCGGCGCAGGCCCGAGATCCAGGTGCCGGTCCCGAGTTCGTCGAGCTTGCGTTGCATCGGCTCGGCCTTGACCAGCCGGCCGTAGTGATCGAGCCCCTCGACGCCGTTCTCCCAGAGCTTGCCGTGGCGCGCCTCGATCCACGCCGCTGATACGGCGGGATGCGCGATGTGCAGGTTCAGCTTCAGGCGCAGCGTCAGCTCGTCGACGAAGCGATAGGTCTCCGGAAAGAGATAACCGGTGTCGACCAGCACGACCGGCAGGTCCGGCGCTTCCCGGGTCGCCAGGTGCAAGGCGACCGCCGCCTGGGCGCCGAAGCTCGAGGAAAGCACGTGCCGGCCCGGCAGGTGGCGGAGGGCGAAGGCGATGCGCGAGGCGGCCGGCAGCGGCGCGAGCGCGTCGTTCAGCACCGCCAGCGCCTGCGCATCACCGTCGCGCGCCCGCGCCACTTGCGTGGCCGTGCGGTCGGTCGTCAAGCGGACAGCAGCTTCGCGCGCCACAGGAAATCTCCGAATCGTTCGTCGGGTTTGCGCTCGTTCGCGAACTGCCACAGCAGCGGATCGAGCGCTTCGAGGATGGCAGCCTCTGTGAGGTTCTCTCGATAGAGCACGTTCAGGCGCTCGCCGGTGGCATTGCCGCCGAGGTGCAGGTTGTAGCGCCCCGGTGCCTTGCCGACGAGCGCGACCTCGGCGAGATACGGCCGCGAGCAGCCGTTCGGGCAACCCGAAATGCGCACGAGCACCGGCTCCCGCGCGAGCCCATGGTGCGCGAGGCGCGCCTCGAAGGCGGCGAGGAAGTCCGTCAGGTAGCGCTCGGCTTCGGCCATCGCGAGCGGGCAGGTCGGCAGCGCGACACAGGCGAGTGCATCGAGGCTCGTGGGCGAGGCGCGCGTGTAGAGGTCGAGGCCGTGATCGGCGACCAGGGCGTCGATCCCGGCGCGGTCCTCGTCGGCCACGTTCGCAATGATGAGGTTCTGGTTCGGCGTGAGGCGGAAATCCCCGCGGTGGACCTGCGCAATGGCGCGCAGTCCGCTGAGTTGGCGGGCGCTGTCGCGGTCGGCGATGCGCCCGGTGGGGATGCGCAGGTTCAGGTGCCAACGCCCATCGAATCCCCGTACCCAGCCGAAGCGGTCCCCGATCGTCGTGAAGGCATAGGGCCTCGCGGGGGCGAAGCGCACGCTGGCGCGGCGCTCGACTTCGGTGACGAAGGCGGCGAGGCCCAGCGTCTCGAGCGTGTACTTGAGGCGCGCGTGCTTGCGGTTCACGCGGTCGCCGAAGTCGCGCTGCGTCGTGACGACCGCTTCGGCCACCGCGAGGACGTCGGCAGGCACGACGAAGCCGATCGATTGCGCGAGTTTCGGGTACGTCGCCGCATCCCCGTGGGTCGCGCCGAGCCCGCCGCCGACCACGACATTGAAGCCGGCGAGGCCCGGCCCCTGGGGGCCCTGCTCGACGATCGCGATGAAGCCGAGGTCGTGCGCCAGGACATCCACGTCGTTGACGGGCGGCACGGCGAGCGCGATCTTGAACTTGCGCGGCAGATAAGTCGGCCCGTAGACCGGTTCGACCTCGGGCGTGCCGGCGATCCTCTCCTCCCCGAGCCAGATCTCGTGGTAGGCGCGGGTGCGTGGCAGCAGGTGTTCGGAGATCCTCGACGCCCAGGTGTAGATGTCGGCGTGCAGCCGGGTTTCGACCGGGTTGGCGCTTGCGATCACGTTGCGGTTCACGTCGCCGCAGGCCGCGATGGTGTCGATCAGCGTCGCGTTGATCGCGGCCATCGTCGCCTTCAGGTCGCGCTTGACGATGCCGTGGAACTGGAAGGCCTGGCGCGTCGTGAGGCGCAGCGTGCCGTTGCCATGCACGCGCGCGATCTCGTCGAGCGCGAGCCACTGCCGCGGCGAGCACACGCCGCCCGGCAGGCGCGTGCGGATCATGAAGCTGTAGGCCGGCTCGAGCTTCTGCAGGCGGCGCTCCTCGCGCACGTCACGATCGTCCTGCTGATAGCTGCCGTGGAACTTGATGAGGCTGGTGTCGTCCTCGGAGAGCGCGCCGGTCGGCGAGTCCGCGAGGCTCGCCTGCAGCGTGCCGCGCAGCAGACGGCTCGCGGCCTTGATGTGTTCCACCGGGGAGAGGGGGGCGTCGGCCATGTCAGTACACGTCCCGCAGGTAGCGGCGCGCGGCGACGAGCTCATCGAGAAAGGCCTGCGCCGACTCCGCCGAATGGCCGCCGTGTGCCTGCGCCACCTCGCGCAGCGCCGCGTGCACGTCGGGTGCCATGCGCGTGGCGTCACCGCACACGTAGAGGGAAGCGCCGCCCTCGATCCAGCGCCACAGCTCCGCGCCGTGCTCGCGCAGGCGGTGCTGCACATAGATTTTTTCGGCCTGGTCGCGCGAGGCGGCGAGGTCGAGCCGGTGCAGGAGCCCTTGCCTGCGTGCCGCGAGCCATTCAGCCTGGTAGAGGAAGTCGCTGGAGAAACGCCGCGCACCGAACAGCAGCCAGTGGCGACCGCGGGCGCCGTCGGCGCCGCGCTGCTGCAGGAAGCCGCGATACGGCGCGACCCCGGTGCCGGCACCGATCATGATCAGGTCGCGATCGCCATCGGCCGGCAGGCGAAAGTGCGTGTTCGGCTCCACGTATACGCGCAGGTCGGCCGCGTCCGAGCCGAGGAAGTGCGAGGCCGCGCCGACGCGGCGTGCGCCCGCGCGCTCGTAGTCGACCGCGGCGACCGTGAGGTGCAGCTCATCGCCCACTTCGCGGCGGCTCGAGGCGATCGAGTAGAGGCGGGGAGTGAGCGGCCGCAGCGCGCTCACGAGTTCTTCAGCGGACCATTTCGCGGGCCAGGCTTCCAGCAGGTCGAGCACCTGCCAGTCGCGAATCACGGCAGCGCGCGCCGCTGCGTCGCCATCGAGGAGCGCACGGAGCGCAGGCGAGGCGGAGCGCGCCGCCTGCGCCTCGAGCAGCGGCCGCGAGAGGCGGGTGATCTCGCGATGCTGCGTGAGCCATTCGCCGAGCGTGTGCTGCGCGCCGGCGTGCGTGACGGAGGCCGCGAGGTCGAGCCCGAGCAACTCCGCGATGCGCGCCGCGACGAACTGCGGATTGCGATGCCACACGCCGAGGGCATCGCCCGGCTCGTAAGCGAGCGACCCGGCCGGCGCTGCGATCTCGAGGTGCCACACCGGGTGATCGCTCGCGCGGCCCGTAATGCGTTGCCGGCCGAGCACCTCCGCGACCACGGGCGCTTCGCGCGTCGCGCCGTGGGGCGCGGCCGCAACGGCCCGCAGCGGCGCGACGATCGCGAGGCGCGGTGCATCGCCCGACGGCTTCAGGATTTCGGCGGCCTGGTGCAGCACGGTGTCCGTCCACGCGGTGGCCGGCGCGTCGAGATCGATGTCGCAGTCGATGCGATCGGCGACGCGGCTCGCGCCGAGCGCCGCGAGGCGTTCATCGGCAATGCGGCCCGCCTCGCAGAACTTCGGGTAGCTCGAGTCGCCGAGCGCGAGCACGGCAAAGCGCAGGCTCTCGAGGCGCGGCGCCTTGCGACCGAGGAGGAAATCGAAGAAGGGGCGCGCGCCATCGGGCGGGTCGCCGTCGCCGTGGGTGCTCGCGATGAGATACAGCAGCCGCTCCTGCGCGAGCTCGCGCGTGGCGTAGTCGCCCGCCGCGATGGCCCGGGC
Organism: uncultured Steroidobacteraceae bacterium; assembly: GCA_964600535.1. Lineage (GTDB taxonomy): Bacteria > Pseudomonadota > Gammaproteobacteria > Steroidobacterales > Steroidobacteraceae > CADEFQ01. The sequence goes on from CAZRLI010000015.1 coordinate 11,425, forward strand.
CGTGATCCCGCGTGCGTCGAGCGTCGCGACGAGCTTCTCGGCGATGCGGCGGCCGTTGCCGGTGTGTGAAGCGTAGAGCACCGTGGCGCGGCCGCCGGTTGCAGCGGGTGCATCGGGAGCCTGCGCCGGCGCGTGACCGGCGCCCTGGCGCTGTGCGGCGGCGAGCCCGGCGGCGTATCCCGAGATATAGAGCAGCGCGCCGGCGTCGAGTCCCTGGGTCAGGTCCGCCAGGAGTCGCAGGCGCGACTCGGGCAGCGGTTGGGCGTGGGCCGGCAGCAGCGGCAGGGCGGGTACGGCAGACATGGCGCGAGACTACGGTCGGGTAGCGGCCAAGTCGTCGATTTCAGGGCTATGACCACATAATCGAAAAGTATCGTTTGCCGGCGCGTCGCGCGGCATGCTTCCCGGACCCTATGTGGCAGACCGTATCCGCGATCCTGTCGACCCCTGAAACCTGGCTGTTCGCCGCCGTGGGCTTCCTGGCCCAGGTCTTCGACGGTGCGTTGGGCATGGGCTTCGGCGCCATCAGCTCGGCGGTGCTGGCGGCCGTCGGCGTGCCGCGCGAGGTCGCAAGCGCCTCCGTCAATGGCGCCAAGCTCTTTACCGGTACGGCCTCCGGCCTGTCGCACGTCTGGATGCGCAATGTCGACGGCCGGATGCTGGTCGTGCTGTCGATCGCCGGCATCCTCGGTGGCAGCCTCGGTGCGACGCTGCTGACGCGCAGTCTTGCGCGGTGGATCGGGATCGCGATCAGCTGCTACCTGCTCGCCGCGGGCGCCTTCATCGTCTGGCGGGCCCTGCACACCCTGCCCAATCGCGCCTCGAGCCGTGCCCAGGGCGGCGTCGGCTTTGCCGGCGGACTGCTCGAGGCGACGTCGGGAGTATGGGGTCCGCTCGTCACCAGCAACCTCGTGGCGCTTGGCGCCAACCCGCGCCACGTGGTGGGCACGGGCGCCGTCGCCGAGACCTTCGTGGCCGCCACGGTATTCGGCCTGCTCGTGTCGCATGTCGGTCTCGCCCGGCTTTCGGGCATCGCACTGGGGCTGCTGTGCGGAGCGATGATCGCGGCGCCGTTTGCGGCGCTGCTCGCCCGCCGGGTGTCCGTGCGGCCGTTCACCATCGCCGTCGGCGTGCTCGTGATGGCCACGAGCCTGCTGCGGCTCGCCCGCGACCTGAGCTTCCACTCCTGGGCACCATGACGAACCTGACCCACCTCGACCGGCTTGAGGCCGAAAGCATCCACATCTTCCGCGAAGTCGTCGCCGAGTGCGAGAACCCGGTGTTCCTCTACTCGATCGGCAAGGACAGCTCGGTGATGCTGCATCTTGCGCTGAAGGCGTTCTACCCCGCGCCGCTGCCCTTCCCGCTGCTGCACGTGGCATCCGGCTGGGATTTCCGCGCGATGATCGAGCACCGCGATCGCACCGTGCAACGGCACGGCCTCAGGCTGATCGTCGCCGAGAACCGGGAGGCGGCTGCGCGCGGCGTCAATCCCTTCGACACGCCAACCCCGGAGTACACGCGGCAGATGCTCACCGAGCCGCTGAAGGCAGCGCTCGACCGCCATGGCTTCGATGCGGCATTCGGCGGTGCGCGGCGCGACGAAGAAGTCTCGCGGGCGAAGGAGCGCGTCTTCTCGCTGCGCTCGGCGCAGCACCGCTGGGATCCGCGCGCGCAGCGACCCGAACTCTGGCAGCTCTACAACGCACGCAAGCAGCGCGGCGAGAGCCTGCGGGTGTTTCCGCTCTCGAACTGGACCGAACTCGACATCTGGCAATACATCGCGCGCGAGGACATCCCCCTCGTGCCGCTCTATTTCGCCGCGGAGCGCCCGGTCGTGGCGCGGGGCGAGCAGTGGCTGCTGGTCGACGACGAGCGCATGCGCCTGCTGCCGGGGGAGGAGCCGCGGCAGCGCAGCGTACGTTTCCGCACGCTCGGTTGCTATCCGCTCTCGGGCGCGCTCGACAGTCGTGCGGCGACGATCGGTGAAGTGACGCTCGAGATGCTGCGGTCACGGCGCGCCGAGCGGCAGGGGCGGGCGGTCGATCGGGACCAGGTGGCCTCGATGGAACGCAAGAAGCAGGAGGGGTACTTCTGATGCCTTCGACGGCGCGCTTCGAACCCGCCGCGGATCCACTGGCCGCGCACGGGCGCAAGGACCTGCTGCGCCTCATCACCTGCGGATCGGTCGATGACGGCAAGTCGACCCTGCTCGGGCGGCTGCTGCTCGAGACCCACTCGATCCTCGAGGACCAGATGCTCGCGCTCGAGGCCGATGCGGGCCGCGCGGGCGCACCCGCCGGCGCGATCGATCTCGCGTGGGTCGTCGACGGACTGATGGCGGAGCGCGAGCAGGGCA
>CAZRLI010000016.1:0-13269 GCA_964600535.1 uncultured Steroidobacteraceae bacterium
ACGAGGCCGCGCAGCTGCGCGGCGATGCGCTTCGAGGTGTTCGACTCCGGGAGGGCGGTCGCGGCCATGGCCGCTATGGTACCGGACTCAGGCAGCCGCGCTGCGCGAGGCGGGATCCTCGAGGTACTTGCCTTCGAGGTAACGCAGCGAGGCGGCGGCCGACAAGGGCTTGCCGGTTGCGAGTTTCAGCAGCTCCTGGGTCGAGACCCTGGCGCCGAGGCCGTGCACGTGTTCGCGCAGCCAGCCGAACAGGCCCGCGAACTCGCCGCGGGCGACCTGTTCGTCGAGCGCCGGCACGTCGGCGCGCAGCTTCTCGAACAGCTGCGCCGCGATCGCCGCGCCGAGCGCGTACGAGGGAAAGTAGCCGAAGGAACCCACCGCCCAGTGGATGTCCTGCAGGCAGCCTTCCTGCTGGGTCGCCGGCCGCACCTCGAAGCGCGCCTGCATGAAATCCGCCCAGGCTTCGGGCAGCTCGCGCACCGCGAGCGCGCCGGCGAGCAGCTTCTTCTCGAGCTCGTAGCGCAGCTGGATGTGCAGCGGGTAGGTCAGCTCGTCGGCGTCCACCCGGATCAGGCCGCGTTGCACCCGGGTCAGGTGCGCGTAGACGTTTTCCGGCTCCCACTCGGGACCGCTGACGCCGAAATGCTTCTGCAGCAGCGGCATGAGGTATCGCACGAAGGGCCGGCTGCGGCACACGATCATCTCGATCATCAGCGACTGGCTCTCCTCGATCGCCATGCCGCGGTCCCGCCCGACCGGCTGGTCGCGCCACTCGCGCGGCAGCCCGAGGTCGTACATCGCATGGCCGGTCTCGTGCAACGCGCCGAGCACGCCCGAGAACAGGTCGTCCGCGTCGTAACGCGTCGTGACACGGATGTCGCCCGGCACGCCTTCGGTGAACGGATGCTCGCTTTCGTCGATGCGGCCCCCCTCGAAGCGGAAGCCGATCGCCTTCATGAGCTCGACGACCAGCTGGCGCTGCTTGGCGACCGGGAACTTGCCGGCGATCGGCAGCGCGGGCCGCTTCGCCTGCAGTTCCATCGCCTCGCGGACCAGCCCCGGCAGCCGGCGCGACAGGGATTTGAACATCGCGTCGATGTCGGTCATCGTCACGCCGGGGCTGAACTCGTCGATCAGCGCGTCATAGGGCGCGAGGTTGAGCGCCTGCCCGAGCAGCTGCGACTTGTCGCGCACGAGCTGCAGCACCTCCTCGAGGTGCGGCGCGAAGAGCGCAAAATCATTCGCGCGCCGCGCCTCGACCCACTTGACTTCGGCCCTGGAGGTGGCGCGCGCCAGCCGCGACACGAGCGACACCGGTGTGGCGATCGCGTGGTCGCGCTGCCGGCGCATTTCGCGCAGGTTGCCGAGCTGCCATTCGTCGAGCCCCTGGGCATTGGCCTGCGCGCGGTCCAGCAGGCGGCTGATGCGCGGCGCGGTGAGCAGCGTGTGGTGCTCGGTCTCCAGGGCCGCCAGTTGCTCGCCCCGGATGTCGGCGCTGCCCTTGGGCATCATCACTGCCGCATCCCAGCGCAGCAGCGCGAGCGCGCCGCGGAATGCGTGGAGGCGCTTCCATTCCTGCTCGAGTTGCTGATAGGGCGTGGCTGACACGGGGCACCAGGTGGGGTCCGGGGAAGGCCCCATTCTACCCGCCGCCCGCCCCCGGCGGCCTTTGACAGACCTATTATTCGTTTATATTCAATGGTTTGCCACTAGGCGGCACAGTTGACACGGCGCCCGCAAGCTTCTCGATCAGGTCGCTGACATAGTGCGGCGAGCGGGTGTTGCGGGCGATCAGCGCATAGAGCGCGGGAACCACCAGGAGAGTCAGGGCGAGCGAGAAGAGCGTGCCGAAGAACACCGCCGCACCGATCGACTGGCGGCTTTCGGCCCCGGCTCCGCTGGCCAGCATGAGCGGCACGGCGCCGCAGGCCGTGCAGAGGCTCGTCATCAGCACCGGGCGCAGCCGGATGGTCGCGGCCTGGGCGATGGCATCCGCGAAGGCGACGCCGCGGTCGCGCAGCTGGTTGGTGAACTCGACGATCAGGATGCCATTCTTGCAGGCGATGCCGATCAGCATGATGGCGCCGATCTGGCTGAAGACGTTGATCGAGGAACCGAACAGCCACAGCCCGACGAGCGCCCCCGAGAGCGCGAGCGGCACCGTCGCGAGGATCACCAGCGGGTGCACGAAGCTCTCGAACTGGGCCGCGAGCACCAGGTAGACGATCAGCAGGGCAAAGCCGAAGGTGAGCCACAGCTTGCCGCCCGACTGCTTCAGCTCGCGCGATTCGCCGTCATAGTTGATCGTGACGCCCTGCGGTATCTCCTCGCGGATGACGCGCTCGACGTCGGCGAGCGCCGCGCCGAGCGAATAGCCGGGCGCGAGGTTCGCCGAGAGCGTGATCGAGCGCAGCCGGTCGAAGCGCTTCAGCTCATTGGGGCCGGCGACTTCCTCGGCCTGCACCAACGCCGCGAGCGGCACCAGCGCACCCGTCGTGGTCGAGCGCACGTAGATCGCGCCCAGGTCGTTGACCGAGGCGCGCTCGTCGTCGCGCGCCTGCACGACGACGTTGTACTCCTCGCCGCCGCGCAGGAAGGTCGTCACGATGCGCGAGCCGAGCATCGTCTCGAGGGTGTGCCCGACCGTCGCGAGCGAGACGCCGAGGTCGGCCGCCTTGTTGCGGTCGATGCGCACCTCGACCTGCGGCTTGCGCTCGAGGTAGTCGGACTCGAGCGCGAGGATGCGGGGATTCTCGGCCTGCAGGCGCGCCATGACCTTGTCGCGCCAGGCCGCCAGTTCGTCGTAGTCGCTGCCGCCGAGCACCACCTGCAGCGGCTTGCCGCCGCCGCGCACCCCGAGGCCGGGCGGCTGGATCACGACGATGCGCAGGCCCGGCAGGTCGGCGACGCGCTGGCGCAGGCGCTCGGCGATCTGCCCCGCCTTCTCCGCGCGCTCGCTCCACAGCGTCAGAGGCATGTACAGGAAGCCACTACTGACTTCGCCCTGCCGGCCGAACCCGCCCGAGCGGCTGATGACGCGCTTGGCGTTGCCGCGCTCGACCTCGTCCATCATCACGGCCTCGAGTTCGCGCATGTGGCGGTCGAGGTAGGCGAGGCTCGAGCCCTCCGGCGCAGTGACCCTGACCGGCAGCACGGCGCGATCCTCCAGCGGCGCGAACATCACCGGCAGCTGCAGCCACGGCACCGGCTTGCCGGCGATCATCAGCGCGACGACCAGCGCCGTGAACGCGCTCGCGGCGGCGAGCACCAGCAAGGGTCCGCGCCCCACGAGCGAGCGACGCACGAGCCGTTCATAGGAACCGGCCGCCCGGCGAAACAGTGCATCGACCGCATGCGCGACGCGACCCCGATGCAGGCCGTCGGCGAAGAGCTTCGACGCCATCATCGGCGTCAGGGTGAGGGCGATCAGCGCGGAGAAGGCGACGGCGGCCGCCACCATGACGCCGAACTCGCCGAACAGACGCCCGATGTTGCCCTCCATGTAGGAGACCGGCAGGAATACCGCGCACAGCACCAGCGTCGTCGCGATCACCGCGAAGCCGATCTCGCGGCTGCCGGACATCGCCGCGAGCAGCGACGGCTCGCCGCGCTCGACCCGGCGCACGATGTTCTCGAGCACCACGATCGAGTCGTCGACCACCAGGCCGATCGCGAGCACGGCACCGAGCAGCGTCAGGGTGTTGATCGAATAGCCGAGGAAGGTCATCACCAGCGCGGCGGCCAGCAGCGACACCGGGATCGTGACCGCGGGTATCAGTGTCGCGCGCGCGGTGCCGAGGAAGAGATAGATCACCGCGAGCACGATCAACAGCGTTTCGGCGAGCGCCTTCGCCACGCTCTTCATCGACTCGACGATGAACATCGAGAAATCGACGTTGACCTCCATCGTCAGGTCGGCCGGCAGGCCGACGCGCGCGCGCTCGATCTCCGCCTTGGTCAGCTGCGCCACCTCGAGCACGTTCGCCTTCGACTGCGGCGTGATGGCAAGCGTGATGCCGGGAATGCCATTGGAACGCGAGAGGCTGCGCTCATCCTCCGCCGAGAGCGCGACGCGCGCGACATCGCCGAGCCGCACGATGTAGCCATCGGCGCCCTTGCCGATCGCGAGCTGGCGGAAGTCGCCTTCGTAGACCAGGCTCGTGTCGGTGCGCAAGCTGAATTCGCGCTCGCGCGACTCGATGCGGCCCGCCGGCAATTCGACGTTCTCGCGGCGCAGCGCATCCTCGACGTCGGCGGCCGTCAGCTGGCGCGCCGCGAGGGCATCACGGTCGAGCCAGACCCGCATCGCGTAGCGGCGCGCACCGTTGAGCTGCACGAGCGCGACGCCCGGTACCGCGGAGAAACGGTCGACCAGGTGTCGCGTCGCATAGTCCGTCAGCTCAAGCGAGCTGCGAGCCGGACTCGACAGGTTGATGTGCAGTATCGCGTCCATCCCCGAGTCGACCTTGGTGATCTGCGGCGGGTCGGCCTCCTCCGGCAGGCGCGCGACGACGCGCGAGATGCGCTCGCGAACGTCGTTGGCGGCGGCATCGATGTCGCGGTCGAGCGAGAATTCGAGCGTGACGCGCGAGTTCTCGTCGCGACTCGATGACGTGAGCTTCGCGAGTCCCTCGAGCCCCGAGATTCCGTCCTCGATCAGCTCGGTGACGCGCTTCTCGATCACGCTCGCGGAAGCGCCACGGTAGAAGGTATCGATCGTGACGATCGGCGGCGCCACATCGGGATATTCGCGGATCGGCAGGCGCAGCGCCGCCATCACGCCGAGGATGGCGAGCAGCAGCGACAGCACGGTGGCGAACACCGGCCGGCGGATCGACAGGTCCGAGATGTTCACCCCTGCGCCTCGCGCACCGCGCCGCCGTCACGCACTTTCTGCGTGCCCTCGACCACGACGCGCTCATCCTGCTTGAGGCCGCCGACGATCTCGACCCGGCCCGGCTCGCGCCGGCCGATCTGCACCTCGCGCTTGCTGACCTTGCCACCGTCGACCACGAACACGAACTGCCGGCTCTGTTCGGGCACCAGCGCCTGCTCGGGGATCACCAGCGCCTGGTACTCGTCCCGGGCGAGCGTCACGTTGACGAACATGCCGGGCCGCAGCAGCGCCGCCGTGTTGGGCACGAGGGCACGCACCGTCACCGAGCGGGTGGTCGGGTCGATGCGCGAATCGATCGTCAGCACGCGCCCCGGCAGTTCGCGGTCGGGGTGCGCCGCCGTGCGTGCGGTCAGCGCGAGCCCCTCGCGGAGGTTGCCGATGAGGTTCTCCGGCACCGCGAAATCGACCTTCATGACGCTGGTATCGTCGAGGGTGGTGATCACGGTGCCGGGATTCACCAGGCTGCCGACGCTCACGCGCCGCAGGCCGACGCGGCCGCTGAACGGAGCGCGGATCACGGTGTCGGCGAGGCGGGCGGTGGCCGCATCGACCCGCGCCTGGTTGGCCTTCATCGTCGCCTCGAGCTGCTCGTATTGCGACTGCGACACGACGCGCGTCGACAGCAGGTCGCGCGCGCGCACGTACTGGCTCGTGCTTTCGGTCAACGCCGCGTTCGCCTCGGCGAGGTCCGCGCGTGCCTGCGCCGGGTCGAGCTCGACGAGCGTCTGCCCGCGCGTGACGGCCTCGCCGTCGCGGAAGCGCACCGCCCACACGAGGTTCGAGGACTTGGAGGTCACCTCGATCGATTCGTTGGCGATGGCCGTGCCGAGCGCCTTCAGCTCATGCGAGACCCGCTCGCTCTTCACGGCGGCACTCACCACCATGGTGGGGGGCGCAACGGCACCGGGGCCGGCGCCCGGCCGCGCGCCCTGGGCGGCCGTCCGCGTGGCGGCCGGCTGGCCGGCGTGCTTGGAGGCATAGATTGCCCAGCCGGAGGCGAGCAGCGCCACGACTACACTGACGGTGGTGACCACATTGCGCGTATCGGACATCCGGAAAGTATTGCATCGTTAGCGCGCAAATTTCACGCGATCGACGAGGCCGACCGAAAGCGCCGTGCCGATGAGGACGACGGCACTGCCGGCGAGCAGACCGAACGTCACCGGCTCGTGCAGGATGAGGGCGCCCCAGAGGATGCCGAACGGCGGATAGAGGAATGCGACCGCGAGTGCGCGGCCGGCGCCCACGTTCTGCAGCAGGCGGTAGTAGAGCAGGTAGGCGATGCCGGTACAGAGAACGCCGAGCGCCAGGGCCGCAAGCCAGGCCTCGCGCGGCAGCGGCGCCTGCGGCCAGGCCGCCACGGAGAAAGGCGCCAGGACGAGGGTGGCCCCCAGCACCGAGCCGGTCGCAACCACGACCGGGTCGACCGTACTGAGGAAGCGGCGCGTGAAACAGGCGCCGACCCCATAGCAAATGGAAGCGGCCAGCGCCGCGAGCACGCCCGGCAACACACTGGCGCCGGGCGTGCCGATCGCCCCGTGCACCAGCCAGGCGACGCCGCCGAAGGCAACCGCCACCCCGGCGATGCGCCAGCGCGTCAGCCGCTCGCCGAGCCACAGCCAGGCGATCAGGATGCCGAATATCGGCGTGGTCGCATTCAGCAGCGCCCCGAGCCCGCTGGTGATGCCGAGCATGGCATACGCGAACAGCCAGAACGGAATGGCGGTATTGATGACCCCCAGCGTGAAGAGCGCAAGCGCGCGCGCGCGCAAGTCCCGCCAGTGGCGCACGAAGAAGACCATCACGAGGAAGGCGACGGTGATGCGCACGCCCGCGAGCGCGGTGGCGCCGAACACCGGCGAGGCGATGCGCAGCAGCACGAAGGCGCCGCCCCAGATCGCACCGAGCGCCAGCATCGCGGCGAGGTCGCGGCTGCGCATCAAGGCAGGCCGCGACGCAGGATCCGCGGCAGCGCCGCCGGGTCCCAGCCGGGCGCGGCGGGACCGAGGCGCAGGACCACCAGCTGCTCACCCGGCCAGACCCACAGTGCCCGTCCGTCGGCGGCCATCAGCAGGCCCCCGTCCCCGAGGCCCCAGGCTTCGAGCCCGTGGCGCGGATTCGGGACGGAGCCCTGCGCCATCTCGCGGGTCCAGTCCTTCGGCAACAGGGCGCCACCGCCCGCGCCATCGTCCCCGGCGAGGAGCGCGCCGAGGCGCAGCAGGTCGCCGGGTGCCGCGCGCACGCCATCGAACACCGCCGCCATCCCGCCCGGCCGGTCGACCCGGATCTGCGCCGCACCTGCGCCGATGGCATCCCAGAAGGAATGTTCGATGACCTGCGCATAGCGCGCGCCGCTCGCGCGCTCGAGGACGATGCCCAGCAACTGGGCGTCGACGCGCGACAGCGCGAAGTGCGTGCCGGGTTCGTGCGCCAGGCCGAAGGAGAGCGCCGCGCGCACCGTCTCGGTTCCGTAGCGAAGGCGCCCCGACTTGCCGAGTCGGGCGCGCCAGTTGTCGGGCGCGGGCTGCTCGAGGCCCGAGACATTCCAGAGCAGTTGCCGCAACGTGATCGCACCACGCGGTTCGCCGCGCCATTCCCCGATCCATTGGTCGATGCTCGCATCCAGCGATGAAATGCGGCCCTCGAGGAGGGCGCGGCCATAGGCAATGGCCAGCAGCGACCGGCTGAGTCCGAGCGCCGGGTACGGCGACTCGCGCGCCAGGCCATGCCAGTAGCGCTCGAACTGCAGCCTGCCACGATGCAGGACGAGCAGCGCCGCGCTGCCGTTCGCCTCGGCCCAGGCCGCGGCCTGCGCGAGTGTTTCGTCATCGAGCGTCCGCTCGCCCGGCCCCGCCAGAGGGAAGAACGCGCCGGAGGTGGCGCCAGCGATGGTCGCGACGGGCAGTTCCGCGAGGACCCGCCCTGCCGTCCCGTCGGACTCGAGTTGCCAGATTCGATGCAGGAACGGCCAGTCGGCGGCGAGGAACCCGATGCCGAGCGAAAGCATGAGCGCACCCGACGCGACGAGCACGAGGAGCAGGCGTCGCAACATGCCCGCATGATAATTAAACTTGCACCGTGCCGCTTCGCATCGCTTTCGTCACTTCGGAGATCGCGCCCTGGTCCAAGACCGGCGGCCTGGCCGATGCGACGGGCGCCCTCGCCAAGCATCTCGCGCGGGCCGGCCACGAGGTGCAGGTCATCTCGCCGCTCTATGCGGGCATCGACCGGGCGCGATATGGCCTGGCACCGGGCAGCGATGGCATTGCCACGACGACGATTCCCGGCTCGGGCGCGACGCTGCACCTGGTCGACGACCCTGCCCTGTTCGCGCGCGCCGGCCTCTACACGACCGACATCGACGAGCACCGGCGATTCATCGCGCTCACCCGCGCGGCCTTCGAGACCTGCCGCCGCAACGGCTTCGCGCCACAGGTCATGCACTTCCACGACTGGCACACCGCCTTCGGCCCGATGCTGCTGGATGTCGAGTACGCGAAGGACCCGCTTTTTTCCGCCACGCGCAGTGTCCTGACGATCCACAACATCGGCTACCAGGGCATATTCGACGCGCGCGATGCAGCCGATGTCGGGATCGCTGACCTGCGCTGGCTGCACCAGGACGACCTGCAGGCGGGAATCGTGAACCCGCTGAAGCACGGCATCCTCTATGCGCATGCGATCACCACCGTGAGCCCGACCTACGCGCGCGAGATCCGCACCGCCGAGTACGGCATGGGCCTCGAACAGGCACTGCGCGATCGCGGTGACGCCGTGACCGGCATCCTCAATGGCGTCGACTACGAAGAGTGGGACCCGCGGCGCGACCGGTTCCTGCCGATTCACTACGATGAGCGCTCGCTCGGCGCCAAGGCGGAGCTCAAGCGCACCTTCCTCGCGCGCGAGGGGCTGCCCTTCCGGCTCGGCGTACCGCTGCTCGGCGTCGTCAGCCGCCTCGCGGCACAGAAGGGCTTCGAGCTGCTGTTCGACACGCTGCCGCCGCTGCTCGCACGGGACCGCGTGCAGCTCGTCGCGCTCGGCAGTGGCGAGGCGCGCTATGAACAGTTCTTCGCCGGGCTTGCGGCCGCGTATCCGCGCGCGGTGAAATTCCGCGCGGGCTACGACGAGGCCCATGCGCACTGGATCGAGGCGGCCAGTGATTTCTTCCTGATGCCCTCGCGCTACGAACCCTGCGGGCTCAACCAGATGTACAGCCTGCGCTACGGCACGGTCCCGGTGGTGCGCCGCACCGGCGGGCTCGCCGATTCCGTCGAGCACTTCGATCGCGCCACGGGGCTCGGCACCGGCATCGTGTTCAACGACTTCGACGCCCCCGCGATGGCCTGGGCACTGACGCGCGCGCTGACGCTCTACGCCGACACCAGCGCGTTCGCCAGGCTGGTGCAGAACGGCATGGCGAGGGATTTTTCATGGGAACGGCAGGCGCAGGAGTACCTCGGCCTGTACCAGGGCCTGCTGGCGCGCTGAGCGGGCAGGCAACGCTGCCCGGCCCCGGCGCAGCAGGTCAGCGCGCGCCGCCCCTGAGATCGCCCAGCTTGATCGATCCGGTTTCCTCGAACGGAATCGAGCGCAGCAGCCCCGACGCAAGCGACAACTTGCCACGCAGGCGGTAGTCGAGCGACTCGGGCGCCTTGCCATCCCGCATGCCCGAGACGAGCTTCAGGATCGCGCCCGCCATGTTGGCCGACAGCAGCATGTCGAACTCGGCCTCGCCGTGCGCCGGCACCGTGAAGGCCTCGCCCGCGACACCCTGCGCGAACGCCTCGCCGTTCAGGTCCATCGTCGCGTCGATGCCCTTGACGGGCAGCGCGCGATCGTTGGGGTTCAGGACGCGCAGCCGCAGCTTGAAGCGCTGGTCGAAGAGTTCGCTGCGCTGCATCTCGATGTTGACCAGCCGCAATTCGGGCGTTTCGAAGTGCGTTGCCGCGCAGGCGGCCAGGGTGAGCGCGATGGCCCCGATCCACGGTGTCCTCATGCCGCCTATCCTAGCAAAGCGCGGCCGAATGCCCGGTTGGCGCGCGCGTACTGCCTCGCGAGCCCGTCGGTGAGCGCGCCGTCCGGCAGGCGCCATTGCCAGTTGCCGGCCGTCGTGCCGGGGAGATTGATGCGTGCCGCGCTGTCGAGCGCCAGCAGGTCGGCGACCGGTATCACCGCGAGGTCGGCCACGGATGCCAGGGCAGCGTGGATCAGGGCATCCGGCATGTCCTGCGCGTGCAGCTGGTAGGCGACGCGCTCGCGCGTCGCGGCGTCGAGGCTGCGATACCAGCCGAGCGTCGTGTCGTTGTCGTGCGTGCCCGTGTAGACGACGCAGTCGCGCGTGTGCCGGTGTGGCAGGTAGGGGTTGTCCGGGGATCCGTCGAACGCGAACTGCAGCACCTTCATGCCCGGCAGCCTGAACTCGAGCCGCAGGGCCTCGACATCCGGCGTGATGATGCCGAGGTCCTCGGCGACCAGGACCGGCGCGCCGGCGTCGCCCGTGAGTGCGCGCAGCAATGCGCGACCGCCCGCCGGCCGCCATTCGCCTTCGCGCGCCGTCGCCGCACCCGCCGGCACGCGCCAGTAACCGACGAGGCCACGGAAGTGGTCGAGGCGCAGCAGGTCGAAGCGCGCGAGCGCACGGCGCACCCGGGCACGCCAGAACCGGTAGTCGTTCTGCGCCATCGCTTCCCAGTCGTAAAGCGGATTGCCCCACAGTTGGCCATCGGTCGCGAAGTAGTCGGGGGGCACACCCGCGAGCGCCAGCGGCCGGCCATCGTCGCCCAACTGGAATTCGCGGCGATGCACCCAGGTCTCGACCGAGTCGGGCGCCAGGTAGATCGGCAGGTCACCGAAGAGCGCGACGCCGCGCGCATTGGCGTAGGCACGCAGCTCCGACCAGCCGCGCGCGGCCAGGCATTGCTCGGCGAGGACGCGCGCGATGGCCCCTGCATGGCGCGCCCGTGCCGCGGCCAGCGCCGCGGGTTCGCGGTCGCGCAAGGGCGCGGGCCAGGCCTGCCAGGGCCGGCCGCCGTGCTCGGCCGTGAGCGCGCCCGCGAGCGCGTAGTCATGCGCCCACTCTCCCTCGCGCTCGCACCAGGCAGCGAGTTCGCCGGGCGCCAGCTCGCAGCCGTCGGCCAGCGCCGCGTGCGTGGCGTGGTCGGAACGCAGCCAGTAGGGCGAGCCGTCGGCGCCGGTCGGGCCGATGGGCAACACCTGCCATACGGAGAATCGCGCCTCGACGAGCCAGTCGACGAAGGCGCGAGCGGCGGCGGCGGGGCCGTCGCGCGCGCCCCACAGGGCAAACACCGGCAGCAGCACGCCCGCCCGGCGGGTCATCCGGCGGTCGCGCGGCGCATCACGCCGCCCTGCTCCATCGTGCCGCCGCCGCGCGAGATCGGGTGATCGAGGACGGCGGGCGGCTCGAGCGCGAGCATTCTATAGAGCGTCGCCAGCTGGCGGCGATACAGCTGGTCGAACTGCGCGACGGCTTCCGCCGGGTTGTAGTCGCCGAACCACCAGAACCAGTCGGAGCTCTCGCACAGCGCGAGCTGGCGTTCGGCCGCCGCCACCGCGCTGGAGGCCAACGTGCCACTCGTGATGACCCGGTCGTACGCGAGCTTTGCGTCACACAACAAGTCCCAGGCCGTGTTCTTGTCGGGATCACCGATCCAGGTCGCGAGCGTCGCGTGCACCCAGCTGCCGGCACGCACCCGCGGCAGTTCCGCGGGGCGAAGGCCACGCTGGCCGAGCGCACCGAGCGTGGTCAGCTCGAGCCCCGGGTGACCGGCGAGCGCGGCATAGAGCCCCTTCAGGAAGTGGTAGCCGTTCTGCGGGTAGTGTTCCCAGGCATTCTCGCCATCGAGCGCCACGAGCACCGCGCGCGGGTCGCCATCCGCAGCGCGCTGCGCAAGCGCGGCGAGCGCACCGACGAAATGCGCGACCGCGTCGTCACCGTGCCAGCCTGCGTAGGTGAAGCCGATCAGGTCGGACAGCCCATCGTCGCGGAACCAGCAATCGAGCGCGCGCTGCGGCCGGCGGTACGGCCGGTCGCCCTGCGCCGCTGGCAGGCTGCCGTGCAGGACGCCCGCGCTGCTCGCCACCCAGCGAAAGCCATGCCGCTCGATGACGTCGAGCGCCTCCTCGCTGATCGCGCCTTCCGAGGGCCAGCAGCCGGCGGGCCGCAGGCCGAAATGCCGCGTGAACACGCGGACCGCCTCCGCCATGTGCCAGTCGGCGCGCTCGCGGCCGCCCGGGTAGCGCGCGTGCCGCGGCAACGGGCTTTCCGGCAACGCCTCGCGCGCGCTCGCGAAGTCGCACAGCAGCGGGAGGATGGGGTGCGAGTACGGCGACACGGCGAGCTCGCAGCGACCGGCCTGCGCGAGCGCGCGGTAGCGCGGCACGATCGACGCGAGCGTCTCCCCGATCACGGCGAGCAGTCGCCGGCGGTCATCCGCGCCAAAGCCGCGGCCCTGCGCCATCAGCGCGGCGATGCGCGCATCACTGCGCCGGATCGTCTCGCCGGTCCACGCGAGGTGGTACCAGACGGCCAGGTCCGCGAAGAATGCGTCGCTCGCATAGGCGATGCACCCGGCCGACGCGAACCCGCCCGCGAGGTCGACGAGTTCGCGCAGCACGGGCAGCGGCTCGATCATCTGCGCCCGCTGCGCGCGCAGCAGTGCACGCAGCAGCGCGAGCCGCCGGGCGGGATCGGCGGGCGCGGCATCGACCAGCGACGCGAGCACCGGGTCGCGCAGCGGCGGGCCGCCCGCGAGGTGGCTGCCGACCTCGCGCGCGAGATCCTCGAGCTGCTCGAGCAGGATGGGCGTGAAATTCACCACCGCGCGCGCCGCCGGGTTCGCCTCGAGATGCGCGGCCATGTCTGCGTAGTCCTTGATGGCGTGCAGCGCGGTCCAGGGCTGCACGTACTCGCCGGTAAGCGCGTCGCGATACTGTGGCTGGTGCATGTGCCACAGCAATACCACCGGCAGCCGCCCGGTCATGCGGTCAGGGCCTGTCCAGCTGGCGCAGCATCCCGGCGGTGACCAGCACCACGCCCCGGTCGGTGACGAAGAAACGCTCGCGGTCCTGCGCGGGATCGAAGCCGATGCGCAGGCCGTCGGGCAGCTCGCAGCCCTCGTCGACGATCGCACCACGCACGTGGCAGCCGCGGCCGATCTGCACGCCGGGCAGGATCACCGAGCGATGCACCGTGCTGCGCTCATTGACGCGCACATTGGAGAACAGCAACGATTCGCGGATACTCGCCCCCGACACGATCGCCCCGCCCGCCACCATCGAGTTGATCGCGGTGCCGACGCGCTCGCCGTCATCGAGCACGAACTTCGCCGGCGGCTGCTGCAACTGGTAGGTCC
>CAZRLI010000017.1:0-12913 GCA_964600535.1 uncultured Steroidobacteraceae bacterium
ATCGACGCACAGGGCCGCATCGTCGGCCTGATGTTCGACGGCAACATCCACTCGATCTCGGGCAACTACTGGTTCGATGCGGCGAAGAACCGCGCGGTCGCGCTGCATCCGGCGATCATGCGCGAGGCGCTGCAGAAGGTGTACCGCGCGGACGCCGTGCTCAAGGAACTCGGCGCGCGCTGATATCGACCTCGACGCCGATCAGGTCCTCGACCTGGAGTGCGCCGAGCATCACGCGGAAGGGCGCGAGCCCGAGCGCGCTTTGCGCCACCGGGAAGCGCGCGGCGACGTGCAGGCGATCGGCGTCGGGCCGGTCGACCTGCACCGGCACGTCCACGGCGTGGCTTTGCCCGCGCAGGTTCACCTCGATGCGCGCGGCAAAGTTGTGTGGCCCGCCGCTGAGCGACAGTGAACGCACGCTGAGCTGCGGAAAATCCGCGGCGTCGAGCAGGCCCTCGCCCAGCATGTTGTGGCGCGTGCCCTCGCGCGCCGAATCGGGAACCGGGCCGGCGAAATCCGGGCCGTGGCGGCTGCGCAGCGCCGGCTCGTCGACCGTGAGGCTGGCGAGCGGCAGGCGCAGTTCGAAAGTGCTGGCCGTGAGCGGCTCCCGCACGTCGACCACGCCCTGCAGCGCGCGCGATGCGATCACGTGGTTGTGCCCGAGGGCGGCGAGCGTTCCGCCCCGGTAGGCGAGCATGACCACGAGCGATGCGCCGCTGTCCACCCGATAGCGCGTCGCGCCGGCCGCGGGCGGTGCGATGTCGGTCGCCGGCGCCCCGGGCACGGCCGGGGGTGGCGGCGCGGTGCGCCGCGCCGACGGGCAGCCCGCCAGGGCGAGCACGGCCAGCATCGCCGCCGCGGCACCCGCCTTGCTAAACTGCCGATTCCTCCCGCCCACGGAGTCGAGCATATGCCGATCCGCAATACCCTGGAACGCTGGGGCTCGGTCGCGAAGTTCTTCCACTGGGCGATCGTGCTGCTCGTCATCGGGCAGTTCGTGCTCGCCTTCATCGCGGATGACCTGCCGGTCGGCATGCAGAAGCTCGCGATACTCGCGCGCCACAAGTCGTTCGGCATCACGATCCTCGCGCTCGCGACCCTGCGCCTGCTGTGGCGGGCCGCCAATCGTTCGCCCGCAATGCCCGCAACGATGGCGAACTGGGAGAGGCTCGGGGCTCGTGCCGCGCACGCGCTCCTCTATGCGCTGCTCTTCGCCGTGCCGCTGGCCGGCTGGATCATGTCATCCGCGAAGAATTTCCCGGTATCCTGGTTCGGCCTGCTGCAACTCCCTGACCTCGTGGCACCGAGCGAATCCACGTTCGCCATCGCGCACGAAGCCCACGAGATCCTCGCATTCACGCTCGGCGGGGTCGCCACGCTGCACCTGCTCGCCGCGCTCAAACACCACTTCATCAATCGGGACTCGGTGCTCCGGCGCATGCTGCCGTTCGCGCGCGTGCCGGTCGCGGTCGGACTCCTGCTCGCCGCCGGCGCCGGCGCGGGCGACTCGCTAGCCGCCGGGCCGGGCGCGGGTAGCTGGAGCGGCGACGCCTCGAGCGGCGCCCTCGGCTTCCATTTCAGGCAGGCGGGCGCCGACACGAGCGGCGCATTCGGCAAGTTCACGGTCACGCTGGCGACGGCGGCGGACGGCGCCCCGACGCGCCTCGCCGTCACGGTCGACATCGATTCCATCGGGACGAAAGACCAGGACCGCGACAGCGCGCTGCGCTCGGCGGATCTCTTCGACGTGAAGAAGTTTCCCCGCGCGACCTTCGACGCCAGCCGCTTCAGGCGCACGGCGGACGGGCACTACGAGGCCTCGGGCACGTTGACCATCCGCGACGCCGCGCGCGCGGTGACCCTGCCGTTTGCCTTGAGCGCCACCAGCGGCGCTGCACCGGGCTGGCGGATCAGCGGCGAACTGCCGATCAAGCGGCTCGACTACGGGGTGGGACAGGGCGAGTGGCGCTCGGTCGAGATGGTCGACGATGCGGTGACCGTCTCATGGTCCGTCGCGCTGTCGCCCGCGCGCTGAGTTGCCACAAGCCTTCGGCAGCATCGACGAATGCGTGGACGCGACGCTCGCGCGCGTCGGCCGCCACGTCGTGCTCGGCTTGCCGCTCGGCATAGGCAAGCCGAACCTCGTCGCCAACGAGTTCTATCGGCGCGCCGCGCTCGACCCCACGCTGCGCCTGACGATACTCACGGCGCTGTCGCTGTCGCGACCCCGGCCACGCAACGACCTCGAGCGGCGCCTGCTCGA
The DNA here is from genome assembly GCA_964600535.1 of uncultured Steroidobacteraceae bacterium. Taxonomy (GTDB): domain Bacteria; phylum Pseudomonadota; class Gammaproteobacteria; order Steroidobacterales; family Steroidobacteraceae; genus CADEFQ01. Next base: position 2,264 of record CAZRLI010000017.1, read on the forward strand.
ACCGATCGTCGAGCGCGTGTTCGCCGACTACCCGGAACTCGATTACGTCCTCGCCATGAAGGCCGGCACGCTGCCGCCCAATGTCGAGGTGATCGAGTTCTTCCTCGAGCCTGGCGCCTGGCTCGGCGTCGACACGGCGCAGCAGCGTTACCTCTCGGCCAACTACACGCACGTCGCGCGTGATTTCCTGGCGCGCGGCGCAAACGTGATCGCGCAGCTCGTCGCGAAGCGCACCGTGGCGGGCGAGACACAGTACTCGCTCGGCTCCAATCCCGATGTCACCGTCGATCTCCTGCCCCGGCTGCGCGCGGCGCGCGCCGCGGGGCGGGACATCGTGATGATCGGCGCCGTGCACCCTCGCCTGCCCTTCATGTTCGGCAGCGCGTGCATCGACGCCGGGCAATTCGACTACCTGATCGATCATCCGCGCTACGACTACGAGCTCTACTGCCCGCCGAACCTGCCGCTGCGCACCGTCGACCACGCGATAGCGATGCGCGTCAGCGCGCTCGTGCCCGACGGCGGCACGCTGCAGATCGGCATCGGCGAACTCGGCGATGCGCTGGTGTACGCCCTGCTGCTGCGGCACCAGCAGGGCGGGTCGTGGCGTGCGGCGCTCGAGGCGCTCGGCGGCGACCACGAGGCCTGCCACGCCGGGCCCTTCAGGCGGGGCCTCTATGCCTGCAGCGAAATGCTGATCGACCAGATGCTCGACCTGCTGCGCGCCGGCATCCTGCGGCGCCACGTGTATCCGTCACTGCCGCTGATGCGCCTGCTCGACGACGGGCGCATCGGCGAGCGCTTCGACGCGGGCATCCTCGAGGCACTGCCGCAGGCCGGCGTCGCACGCCACCTCGACGAGGCAGCGTTCGAGGAACTGCGCCGTTGCGGCGTGTTCCGCAGCGACGTCCGCTACCGGGACGGTCGCATCCGCGCACCCGATGGCGAGTGGATCGCAGCCGACCTCGGTGATGCCGCTGCACGCCGCGCGCTGGCCTCCCGGTGCCTCGGTCGCGAGCTGCAGGGCGGCATCGTCGCGCACGCCGCGTTCTTCCTCGGGCCGCGCGGCTTCTACGCGAAGCTGCGCGAGATGCCGGAGCGCGAACTGCGGCGGATCGACATGTGCGGCGTCGACTTCGTGAACCAGCTGTACGGCGAAGACTACGAACTGCGCTGCCTGCAGCGCCGTGACGCGCGCTTCATCAACACGACGATGATGGTGACGCTGCTCGGCGCGGCCGTATCGGACACGCTCGAGGATGGCCGTGTCGTCAGCGGTGTCGGCGGCCAGTACAACTTCGTCGCGATGGCGCACGCGCTGCCGGGCGCACGCTCGGTCCTGTGCCTGCGCGCCACGCGCGAGAAGGCCGGTCGCACCAGCTCCAACATCGTCTGGAACTACGGGCAGGCGACCGTGCCACGCCACCTGCGCGACATCGTCGTCACCGAATACGGGGTCGCCGACCTGCGCAGCGCGACCGATGCGGAAGCGATCGCGCGCCTGCTCGCGATCGCCGATGCCCGCTTCCAGCCTGAACTGCTGGCCCGGGCCAGGGCGGCCGGCAAGATCGCGTCCCACTACCGGATTCCGGACTCGCATCGCGGCAACACGCCGGAGCGCATCGCGGCAGCCCTGGCCGGTCCGCGGCGCGAGGGCCTCTTCAGCGACTACCCCTTCGGCAGCGACCTGACACGAACGGAGATCCGGCTCGCCAAGGGGCTGGCTGCGCTCGCGGCACGGAGCGCGACCCCCGGCGGGCGGCTGCGCACGGTCGCGGCCGCGCTGCGCCAGCCCCTCGAGGCGCAGATGCTCGAGCCGCTCGCCCGCATGGGCCTCGCAGCGCCGCGGGGCTGGCGCGAACGGCTCGCGCGCCGGCTCGTGGCGCTCGCGCTGCGCGATGCGGGGCCCTGAGCGGCGCGCGGGCGCGATCAGCTGGCGAAGAGCCGTGCGGGGTCGCGGAACGCCTTGAATTCGAGCGCATTGCCCGACGGGTCGTAGAGGAACATCGTCGCCTGCTCGCCGACCTGGCCGCGGAAGCGGATGCCCGGCTCGATCACGAACCGCGTGCCCTGCGCCCGCAGCCGATCGGCGAGCGCCTGCCAGGCCTGCCACTCGAGCACCAGGCCGAAATGCGGCACGGGGACATCGTGCCCGTCCACCGGGTTGTGGTGAGGCACGCGCGCGCGCGCGGCAGGGTCGAGATGTGCGACGAGCTGGTGGCCGAAGAAATCGAAGTCGACCCAGGACGCGGAACTGCGCCCCTCGGGGCAGCCGAACAACGCACCGTAGAAGGCGCGCGCCGCGGCGAGGTCATGCACCGGTATCGCCAGGTGAAAAGGCTGCAGGTCCACGCCCGCCAATATAAGCGACTGCCATGGCGAGCAGTGCGCGCCCGAGTTCACGACGCAATGACGGCGGTATCCCGCCAAGGGCAGCGCAGATCTGATCGAGCACACCCTCGAACTGCGCGAGTTCGCAGCCCGGCCCGTCGGCCAGCACGAACCGGGTGAGCTTCGGCAGGTCGCAGGCAGAGCCCATGGCAGTAGATGCTAATAATTCTCATTCGTGTGTCAAGCCATTGACTCGCCGGGCATCCAGGCGTACGAGCGCTTCCTTCAGACCTGACTACAAGGAAGGGGTCAGCAGTGAAAAGAGCAACCAGGGTCTACGTCTGGGCAGCCCTTGCGTCGGCACTCTGCAGCACGGGGGTCATGGCGCAGGAACGCTACACCGAAGGACCAGTCTGGCAGTGCGACAGCTACGAAGTCATGCCGGACATGTGGAACAGCTATCTCGACTGGCTGCGCGGCAATTCGAAGCCGCAATACGACGAGGCGAAGAAGCAGGGCCTCATCATGGACTGGAAGGTCTTCATCCCTTCGCAGCGCATGAGCGACGGCACCGACATCGTGATCTGCGCGCTCTTCCCGAGCTATGGCAAGGCGCTCGATTACAGCAAGGCGGACGAAGAGAAATGGGATGCGATCTCGGCCGCGCGCCTGAAGACCGCCGATGAAAAGCAACAGATGGAGATGTCGGCACCGCGGCTCAAGATGCGCCGTTACACCGGCACGATCTACCTGCGCGAGGCCGCACTCAAGCCGTTGAACTAGCCCCTCCGCCGGTTCCTGGTTCGACTGCGCGGGCGGGCCGCACCCGATTTCTTCGGTGCGGCCCGCTTCCTGGCGACCGGCGCGCGCTTTTTGCCCATCACCCGTTTCTTCGACCCCACGGCCTTCTTCGCTGCCTGCCGCTTCCCGGGCGCCCGTCGCTTCCCGGGCGTCGCAGGTTTCCTCGGCGCCGCGCGCCTTGCCTTCCTGCCCGGTGCGCGCTCCACCCCGCGCAACTGTTCGACGATGGCCGGATTCTCGAGCGTGGAGATGTCCTGCGTGATCTCCTCGCCGCGCGCAATGGCACGCAGCAGGCGGCGCATGATCTTGCCGGAGCGGGTCTTCGGCAGGTTGTCGGCGAAACGGATGTCGTCGGGGCGCGCGATGGCGCCGAGCTGCTGCGTCACCCAGTCGCGCAATTCGGCCACGAGCCCGGCGCCATCGCCCGTCGGTCGCGAACCGCGACACACGACGAAGGCAAACACGGATTCGCCCTTGATCTCGTGCGGCCGCCCCACGACCGCCGCTTCGGCGACGCGTGCGTGCGCGACGAGTGCCGACTCGATCTCCATCGTGCCGAGCCGGTGCCCGGCGACATTGAGCACGTCATCGATGCGGCCCATGATCCAGAAGTAGCCGTCGGCGTCGCGATGGGCGCTGTCGCCCGCGACGTAGTAGCGATCCTGGAACTTCGCCCAGTAGGTCGAGCGGTAGCGCGCCTCATCACCCCAGATGGTGCGCAGCATGAACGGCCAGGGCCGCTTGATCACGAGGTAGCCGCCCGCGTCGGGCCGCGTGACGGGCTGCCCCTCGTCGTCGACGATGTCCGCGTCGATCCCCGGCAACGGCAGCGTGCACGAACCCGGCTTGGTCGCCGTGACCCCGGGCAGCGGGCTGATCATGGTCGCGCCGGTCTCGGTCTGCCACCAGGTATCGACGATCGGGCAGCGCCCGCGGCCGATCACGCGGTGGTACCACATCCACGCCTCGGGATTGATCGGCTCGCCCACGGTGCCGAGCAGGCGGATCTTCGACAGGTCGTAGCGCGCCGGCAGCTCGTCGCCGAGTTTCATCAGGGCACGGATCGCGGTCGGCGCGGTATAGAAGATCGTGACGCCGTGCTGTTCGCAGATGCGCCAGAACCGCCCGCCGTCGGGAATGGTCGGCGCGCCCTCGTACATCACGATGGTCGCCCCGGCGGCCAGCGGGCCGTAGGCGTTGTAGCTGTGGCCCGTGACCCAGCCGACGTCGGCGGTGCACCAGAACACGTCGTCCTCGCGCAGGTCGAACACCCACTGCGTCGTGACTTTCGCGCCGAGCAGGTATCCGGCGCTCGAATGCTGGATGCCCTTCGGCTTGCCGGTCGAACCCGAGGTATAGAGGAGAAAGAGCGGGTGCTCGGCATCGACCGGCACCGGCTCGCACATGGGCGCCTCGCCTTCGACGAGTTCGTGCCACCACAGGTCGCGCCCCGCGCACATGGTCACGGGCTGGCCGACCCGCCGGCACACGATCACGCGCTCGATCGAACGGCAGCCCGCGGCCAGCGCCTTGTCGGTCGCTTCCTTGAGCGCAATGACATGGCCGCCGCGATGCCCGCCATCGGCGGTGATCACGACCTTCGCGCCCGCATCCTCGATGCGGTCCTTCAGCGCAACCGAGGAAAAGCCGCCGAACACCACCGAATGTATCGCGCCGATGCGCGCGCAGGCGTGCATCGCGACGATCGACTCCGGTATCAGGGGCATGTAGATCACGACGCGATCGCCGTGGCCGACACCGAGCTTCTTCAGGGCGTTGGCGAGCCGGCACACCTCGGCATGCAGCTCCCGGTAGGAGAGGCGCCGGGTGTCGCCCGGCTCGCCCTCGAACACCAGCGCCGTCTTGTGCCCCCGCGACTCGAGGTGGCGATCGAGGCAATTGGCGGACACATTGAGCCGGCCGTCGGTGAACCAGCGATAGTGCGGCGCGTCCGATGAATCCAGGGTCCGGGTGAACGGCCGGTCCCAGATGAGCTCCTTGCGCGCAAGTTCCGCCCAGAACCCGGCGGGATCGGCCGCGGCCTGCGCGTGCAGCTGCGCAAGGTCGGCAGGCTTGACCCGTGCTCCGGCCGCGAACCCGGCCGGTGGTGCGAAGGAGCGTTCCTCGGTGAGGACGGACCGGATATTCTTGTCAGCCACGGCAGTACCCCTTGGTCGGTCGCACGTAGCGTAGCAACCCCCGGGCCGCAGTGCGCATCCAACTGTGGGGAAAGCCAGTCCGGCCTGCCGCCCAGAGGGAGTCAATCATGCGGATCATCGGAATCCTGGCGCTGGTCGCCGCGACCGCCGGCACCGGCGTCGCCCACGCCGCCTGCCGCTTCAGCGCGCAGCGGGAGGGCTCGGCCGACCTCGCCGGCGTGACGAAGGTCGTCATCACCGCGAGCGCGGGCGACCTGCATGTCGTTGCCAAGGCCGACGCCCGGCGCATCGTCGCCCGGGGCAACGCCTGCGCCTCCACGCAGGCACTGCTCGACGAGCTGCTGCTCGAGGTGCGCCGCGAGGGCGACGTCGTCGAGATCAATGCCGGCCCGCGCCGGGACTCGAAGGTGGTCGTCATCGGCAACGCCTATTCGAACCTCGACGTCGGCATCGCCCTGCCGCCGAACCTGCCGCTCGAGATACGCGATTCGAGCGGCGACACCGAAGTGCACGGGGTCGCGAGCCTCGTGCTCGACGACAGCTCCGGCGACATCCGCGTGCGGGACGTCGGCAGCGCCGAGATCAGGGACAGCTCCGGCGACATCAGCGTGATCGGCGCGCGCGGCGACGTCACGGTCACCTTCGACGGCTCCGGCGACATCGTGATCGAGGACGCCGGCGGCAACGTCGAAGTCGGCAGCGATGGCTCCGGCGACATCCGCATCCGTGGCGTCAAGGGCAATGTCGTGATCGGCGCGGACGGCTCCGGTGACATCCTCGTCAGGGACGTGGGCGGCGACTTCACGCTCGGCAACGACGGCAGCGGCGATGTCATCAAGGCGAACATCGCCGGCAAGGTCAGCGTTCCCTGAAACGACGGATGCGCTCCTCGTCGGCCGGATGGCTCGCGAGCGCGATGCCCAGGTCGAGGCGCCGTGCCTGCCGCGCGAGGCGCCCCGACTCCTGCCGCAGCCGATCGAACAGGGTGACCATGACGGAGGGCCGGATGCCGTTTGCGCGCAGCAGGCGAATCGACTCGTCGTCCGCACGGCGCTCGAAGTCGCGCGAATACGCCATCTGTCCGAGCACCGCCGGTACGCCGGCGAGCACGACGCTGTAGTCGCCGTAGGCGAGGCCCGTCAGGACGCCGAGCAGCGAGACCTGCGCGATCGCCCGCATGGCGTGCCGCTCGCGCACGTGGCCGAGCTCGTGGCCCAGCACGCCGAGGAGCACGTCTTCGCGGTCGTCGAGCAGTCGCACCATGTCGTCGGTCACGATGATGGTGCCACCGGGCAGTGCGAGCGCGTTGGCGCCGAGCACGCTTTCGTAGAAGCGCAGCCCGGGCGCCGGCTGGTCGCCGCGAGGCCAGGTGCGCTCCACCGCCTTGGCGAAGGCGATCCGGATCCGCTCCTGCTGCTCCCATTCGATCGACGACGGCACCACGATCTCCTGGTCGCGCAGCGTATCGAGCAGGGCCTCGCCGACTCGCGCATCGACCTCGGCGGGCACCAGGCGAATGGCGGCCCGCGCGGCCACCGGCACGCCCCACGCGTAGATCGCCGCGCACACGGCGAGCAGCAGCGCCGCGGCGGCCAGCGTGGCTTGCCAGCTCTGCTGGGCGCGCACCACGACGGATTCGGCGAGCCCGCTGTCGCGCACCCACGCGTCCCACGCGGCGCTGTCGGCGCAGTGGAGGCTCCCGCCGTCGGCGAGGTGCGCAAGGCGCGTGCCCGAACTGCGCCGCTCGGGCCAGGACACGCGCGTGACGGGCACGGCGAAATCGAGACCCTCGCCCGCGATGCACAGCATCCCGTCCTCGATCCGCAGCGCGACGCGCACGGCGCGCGCCGAGCGCCCGTCAAAGTAGTCGACCCGTGGAAGGACCGGCGGCATGCGCCCTAGAAGCCGATATCGATGCCGAGCAGGTCGCCCGCCGCGTCGCCGGCCGCGTCATCGTTGCGCTGCAGGCTCGCCGTCAATTCGTCCGGCGGGACATCCGCCTCGAGCCCGATCGCCTCGAGGCGCGCCGTCGCGATCGCGACGGCGGCATACGGCCAGTAGAAGCCGAGCGTGGCGATCACCAGCAGCATGTTCTTCAGCGTCAGCCCGAAGAGCTGCCCATAGCTGAGCGCGCTCCGGAACCGCAGGTGCGCGCTGGCCGTGTTCGACCAGAGGAGGTTCTGCATGCGGCTCTGGTAGTAGGGCCACACGACGACCACTAGGGCGAGATAGCTGAGAATGGCGAGTACGATGGCAACCATGCGGGACCCACGGTCGAGCGCAGCGCCCGCGAGTCCCGCGGCGGGCACTGAGAGCAGCAGGACCGACAAGAACATGCCGAATATCTTGACGCTCAGGGCGTAGAAGGGCCCCGGGCCGATCCGGAAGGCCGTCTGCTCGCTGCCGAGCGCATAGTGGCCATGCTGGTATTTCCTGAAGAGCCACAGGAAGAACGGCGCCATCGCGTAGAAGAGCAGCAGCACGACGATCACGAGCACGCCCAGCTTCGGATCGGGCTGTACGGAATTCGCGCCAAGGGCACCAATGCCGAGCAGGAGGACGATCGGCGCATAGAACGGCAGGACCGCGCGGTACGCCCCGCCCATCGACCCGGTGAATTTCAGCCGCAGGCCGCGCCAGCTGGTATTCGCCAGCCGGAAGCGCAGCGCAGCGCAGATCAGCGCGGGGAAGACACCTGCCACGATCACCAGGGCGATGAGCCCCGCGACCGGCGACACTTCGCCCGCGATCGAGTAGAGCACCACCATCGCACCCGCGAGCAGGTAGCCGCGCAACATCTTCTTCGGGTCGCCGTGGAAGTCGAGCGCATGGCCGCCGACCAGCGTGCTCGTGTGGAAGTAACGCAGGCGGCGTACCTTGGCCCAGGGGTAGTAGAAGCCGAGCGTCGTGATGGTCAGCAACAGGTTGACGATCCAGATGCGGAAGTAATCGCCGCCGCTCCCGACGAAACGCACGTCGAGCGCCGGCCGCGGGCCATCCGGCTGCGCGGGTTGTGCTTCGTCCATGTTCCCCCCGTAGGCGCGTTGCGACACCCTGGCCGCGACTTTAGCCGCCCTGCGCCCCGCCTGGCGAGAGCGCCGCGAGCCGCTCGGCCTGCCGGCGCAGCATCGGGCCGAAACCGAGCCGGTCGAAGAAGGCGGTGAGCGATCCCATGTCGGGTGCGCGCGGTCGCAGCTCCTCAGGGCCGACCTCGAGCGGCATGTCGCACGCGATCGCGGCCAGTTGCCGCGCGAGGTAGGCGGCCTCGCGGTGCTGCGACAGCTTCTCCGGCAGCTTCGCCGCGCCGCGGATCGGCAATTGCCGCGCTCGCTCGAGATCGGCGTAGAGGGCGTCCAGCGACTCGAACTCGCGCATGATCGCCGCCGCCGTCTTCGGCCCGACGCCCGGGACTCCCGGGATGTTGTCGACGCTGTCGCCGGTGAGCGCCAGATAGTCGACGAAGCGCTCCGGGGCGCAACCGAAGCGCTCCTCGATGTCCTGGTAGCGGAAGCGCTCGTTGGCGGCGTAGTCCCAGTAGACGTCGCCGGCGCGCACCAGCTGCGCCATGTCCTTGTCGCGCGTCACCACCGTGACCGGCAGCCCCGCCGCGCGCGCGCGCGTGGCGAGCGTGCCGATGATGTCGTCCGCCTCGAACTCGTTGCTCGAGAAATGCCGCACGCCCGCGAACTCGCAGAACTCGCGGCAGCGCGCGAACTGCCACAGCAGGTCGGCCGGCGCGGGATCCCGGTTCGCCTTGTACGGCGGATAGAGCCGGTTGCGGAACGAGGACGTGAGGCTCTCGTCGAAGGCGACCGCGAGGTATTGGGGCTGCGCGCGCTCGATCAGGTCGCCGAGGAAGCGGGCAAACCCGAAGGTCGCATGCGTCGGGTTGCCGGCGCGATCCGCCATGTCCGGCGGCATCGAGTAGTAGGCGCGAAACACATAGACGGAAGCGTCGACGAGGAAGAGCATGGCGCGTGGACCCTGGACCGGGGGGCCAGAAGCTTAGGGCCAGGCGCGCCGGCCTGCCACGTCGGGGGCATGGCAGCGCGGGCCTCCATGGCCCCGCCCATGCGACCCGTGCAGGGCTGCCCTAGGCCCTGAGCCTCCTGATCCGGTCGTGCAGCGGCGAGTGGCGCGGGAAGTGCGCCAGCAGGTATTCCATCTGGTCGGCGAGCACGCGCCGGCCCTTGAGGAAGATGTACTCGGCGTAGGTGGGCGTGAACGGCACGGCGACCAGCTGCATGCGCGCCTGCTCGGGCGTGCGTGACGCCTTGAGGTTGTTGCAGCGGCGGCAGGCGGTGACCACGTTCGTCCAGACGTCCTTGCCGCCCTGGCTGAAGGGACGGATGTGGTCGCGGGACAGCTCGCGCGCGGCAAACCGCTGCGCGCAGTACATGCAGAGGAATGCGTCGCGCCGGAACAGCGTCTGGTTGTTCAGTGGCGGCACGTAGTCGTGGCGCGTATTGCCCGGATTGCCCGTGTGGCCGACCGTCGCGACGATCGAATTCACGTCGAGCACGGTGCGATTGCCGGTGCGGGCATTGGTGCCGCCGCAGAGGCGGAAGATGGAGCGCCCGCAGGTATAGGCGACCTGTTCCTGGTGGTAGAGCCGCGCCGCTTCCTTGTAGTCGATCCACTCGAGCGGCATGCCCGACACGTCCGTTCGAAGCACGAGCTGGGAGAGCGAGCTGCCCAGCGGGCTCGCGACGATGCGCAGATCGTGGGGGGTACCCCGATCCGCACGGTCGAGATCGATGCCTTCCATTGCATTGTTAGATTAGGCAGGTTTATGCAACAATTCAATGTCGCAAGACACTAATTTTGCGGGACATTTCGCGCGCCGTGGCCCAGGGCCGACGGCACGCCCGCCACAGGGAGCCTCGGGATATGCCGGTCACGATCGGGGTGCTTCGCGAAAGCGCACCCCAGGAAGCACGTGTGAGCCTCGTTCCCGAGGTCGCCGCGAAGTTCGCGTCGCTCGGCGCGCGGGTACTCATCGAACGCGGCGCCGGCGCGGCAGCGCAATTCCCCGACGCGCTCTACAAGCAGGTCGAATGGGCCGACACGGCGGGCGCGGTGCTCGACGCCGCCGACATCCTGCTCACGGTACAACCGCTCCCGCTGGCGCAGATCGGCGCACTCAGGGCGGGCGCCGTCGTCGTCGGCTACGCACAGGCGCACGCGAAGCTCGCGGAGGTGCAGGCCCTGCGCGACGGGCGCATCACCCACTTCGCCATGGAATTCGTGCCGCGCATTTCGCGCGCCCAGTCGATGGACGCCCTCTCCTCGCAGGCGGCCATTGCCGGCTACAAGGCGGTGCTGATCGCGGCCGACAACCTGCAGAAGTTCATGCCGA
>CAZRLI010000018.1:0-12844 GCA_964600535.1 uncultured Steroidobacteraceae bacterium
GAATGCCAGGCCTTGCTGCACGTCCGCAACGAGATGGGGCTCACCAACGTGCAGGTCATGGTGCCCTTCGTGCGCACGCTCGCGGAAGCGCGCGAGGTCACCCAGCTGCTCGCCGCCAACGGCCTCGCGCGCGGCGCGAACGGCCTCAAGGTCATCATGATGTGCGAGCTGCCGACCAACGCGCTGCTCGCGGAGAAATACCTCGAGTACTTCGACGGCATGTCGATCGGCTCGAACGACATGACGCAGCTGACCCTCGGCCTCGATCGCGACTCGGGCCTCGTGGCCAGGCAGTTCGACGAGCGCGACGAGGCGGTCAAGGCGCTGCTCGCGATGGCGATCAAGGCCTGCCGCGCGCAGGGCAAGTACGTCGGCATCTGCGGCCAGGGACCGTCCGACCATCCCGAGTTCGCCCGCTGGCTGCTCGAGCAGGGCATCGACAGCATCTCGCTGAACCCCGACACGGTGGTCGAGACCTGGATGTTCCTCGCCGAGGCCCGCACGGACTGACGCCGCCGGGCGGCGGTCCTAGCGCGCCGAGTTGGCCTGCACCACCGCGAGGGCCGCCATGTTGACGATGCGCCGCACGGTCGCCGCCGGCGTCAGGATGTGGGCCGGCGCGGCGCAACCGAGCAGCACCGGGCCGATCGCCACCTTGTTGCCGGCCGCGGTCTTCAGCAGGTTGTAGGCGATATTCGCCGCATCGATATCCGGCAGCACCAGCAGGTTCGCCGATCCCTGCAGCGTCGTCCCCGGCGACGAGGCCCGCCGCACGGCTTCGTCCAGCGCGCAGTCGCCATGCATCTCGCCGTCGATCTCCAGCTGCGGCACGCGCTGGCGCACGAGCGCGAGCGTGCGCCGCAGCTTGCGCGCCGAGGGCGCATCACTGCTGCCGAAGTTGGAGTGGGACACCAGCGCCACCTTCGGCTCGACGCCGAACCGCCGCACGGCCTCGGCGGCCATGCAGGTGATTTCCGCCAGTTGCGCGTCGTCCGGGTCCTGGTTCACGTGCGTGTCGACGATGAACAGCCGGCGGCCCGGCAGGATCAATCCGCTCATGCCGGCGAACACGCTCGCCCCTTGCGCCAGCCCGATCAGGCCGCGGATCGGGCCGAGGTGCTGCGCGGTCGTGCCCATCGTGCCGCAGATCATGCCGTCGACCTCCTGGCGCTGCAGCAGCCTCGCCGCCACTTCGGTCGGGTCGCGGCCGGCCGCTTCACCCGGCTCGACGATCGAGAAGTCCACGTCGCGACGCAGGCGCAGGCCCAGTTCCCGCAGGCGCGCCCCGGTGACGTCGGCCCGCCCCACCAGCACCGGGCGCGCGAGCCCCTCGTCGACCAGCACCTGCGCAGCACGCAGTACACGCTCGTCCTCGCCCTCGGCGAAGGCGATGCGCGAGTGGCCGGCGGCAAACTTGCGCGCCGTGGCGAACACCGGTTGCATGAACGTGCCGCTGTGGTAGACGAACTGCTCGAGCTGCCGCGCATAGGTGGCAAAGTCGGCGATCGGCCGCCGCGCGACACCGCAGGCCATGGCCGCGCGCGCCACCGCCGGGGCGATCCGGACGATCAGCCGCGGATCGAAGGGCTTCGGTATCAGGTAACGCGGGCCGAACTTCAGGTCCTCGTTGCCGTAGGCGCCCGCCACGACCTCGCTTTGCTCCTCGCGGGCCAGCGCCGCGATGGCCTGCACCGCCGCAACCTCCATCTCGCGCGTGATGGTCGTCGCCCCCACGTCGAGCGCGCCGCGAAAGACATAGGGGAAACACAGGACGTTGTTCACCTGGTTCGGGTAGTCGGTGCGCCCGGTCGCGACGATCGCATCGCCACGCACGGCCGCGACCTCTTCCGGCAGGATTTCCGGTGCCGGATTCGCGAGCGCCAGGATCAGCGGGCGGGCGGCCATCGCCGCGACCATCGGCGCCTTGAGCACACCGCCCGCGGACAGGCCCAGGAACACGTCGGCGCCACCGATGACCTCGGCCAGGCTGCGCGCCGCGGTCCGCTGCGCAAAACGCGCCTTCCTGGGGTCCATGAGCTCGGTGCGTCCTTCATGGACGACGCCGGCAAGGTCGGTCAGCCAGACCTGTTCGTGCGGCAGGCCCAGGTCCACGAGCAGTTCGACGCACGCCAGCGCCGCCGCACCCGCGCCGCTGACGACCAGCCGCACCGCGGAAATCTCCTTGCCGACGACCTGCAATCCGTTGAGGAAAGCCGCGGCCACCGTGATGGCCGTGCCATGCTGGTCGTCGTGGAAGACCGGGATCTTCATGCGCTCGCGCAGCGCGTGCTCGACGACGAAGCACTCCGGCGCCTTGATGTCCTCGAGGTTGATGCCGCCGAAAGTCGGCTCGAGGGAGGCGATGATCTCCACCAGCCGTTGTGGGTCGCGCTCGTCGATCTCGAGGTCGAAGACGTCGATCCCGGCGAACTTCTTGAAGAGCACCGCCTTGCCTTCCATCACCGGCTTGGCCGCCAGCGGGCCAATGGCGCCGAGGCCGAGTACGGCGGTCCCGTTGCTGATGACGGCGACGAGGTTGCCGCGCGCGGTGTAGCGGTGTGCCTGCGCCGGATCCGCGGCGATGGCTTCGCAGGCGGCAGCGACGCCGGGCGAATACGCCAGCGCGAGGTCGCGCTGGTTCGAGATCGACTTGGTCGGCGTGACAGCGAGCTTCCCGGGGACCGGGAACTCGTGGTAATCGAGCGCGTCCTGCCGCAGTGATTCGCGTGCGTCGGTCGACACCTGGCTGCTCCTCAGTTCGCGAGCCACACGAGGGCCAGCCCGACGGCCGCGGGCAGCGCCTGCACGTAGAGGATCCTGCGGCCCGCGGTCACCCCGCCATACAGGCCCGCCACCAGCACGCAGGCGAGGAAGAAGCCCTTCACCGATGTGCCGCCCGCACCAAGGCCCAGGCCCCAGGCGAGGCCCGCGGCAAGGAAACCGTTGTAGAGGCCCTGGTTGGCCGCCAGCACCTTCGACGAGGCCGCAGCCTCGGGCGTGAGCCCGAAGGTGCGCAGGCCGAGCGGCTTGTCCCACAGGAACATCTCGAGCACCAGGAAGCAGAGGTGCAGCAGCGCGACGAGCGCGACGACGATGTCAGCCAGCATAGCCACGAGATTCCCCCCACCGTCCCGCCATCCCCCTGGCCGGTACTGTACCCGGCGGGGCCGGCCGCCAACCAGAGGCGCGCGCCGGGTCGCGCCGGGCCTCAGGCCTTCGACAGGTCGCGGATGCGCGCCTCCGCCGCCTCGCGATCCGCGTCGTCGAACTGCCGCACGGTCAGGACAGTGATCGAGGCGGGATCGAGGCAGCGCGCATTGACGCTATAGCCGTCGGGATTGGAGCGCGGCACGTAGAAGGACTTGATGCCGCAGGTGGCGCAGAAGAAGTGACGCGCGGCGCCCGTGTTGAACTTGTATTCGCGCAAGGCGCCCTCGCCCGCCAGCAACCGCATGCGCGACCGCGGGAGGATCAGGTGCAGGTAGCCCGTCGCGCGACAGATCGAGCAATTGCACTCGAGCACGTCGATGGCGGCGGGCGCATCGACCTCGAAGCGCACCGCGCCGCAATGACAGCCGCCGCGGTGCACGATCAACGGCGAGCCGCCGGTCATGCGCGCCCTGCAAGGAACGGGCACTGGTCGAGATCGACATTGCCGCCCGAGAGAATCACCCCGACCCGATCGCCCAGGCGCGTCGCGCGGCCCGCCAGCAGCACCGCCACCGCCACGGCCGACGAGGGCTCGACCAGCAGTTTCAGGTCCTCCAGCACGATGCGCATCGCGGCGACGATCTCCGCTTCGCTGACCGTCACGACCTCGTCGACATGGCGGCGCAGGAGCTCGAAATTGCGCACGCCGATCGAACCGCGCAAACCGTCGGCGATGGTTCGTGGCACCCCCCCGGACACCCGCTCGCCCGTGGTGAAGGAGCGCCAGGCGTCGTCCGCCGCGGCGGGTTCGGCGGCGATGACCGCGCATTGATCCAGCATGCCGCGCGCCGCGAGCGCCGTGCCGCCGATCAGCCCGCCGCCGCCGACGGGGGCGACCAGCGTGTCGAGATCCATCGGCTCCGACAGCAGCTCGAGCGCGGCCGTCCCCTGGCCTGCGATCACCTCCGCGTCGTCGAACGGGTGCACGACGTGCGCCGGTTCGCGCGCAACCAGGCCGGCGAGCGCCGCCTCGCGCGCGGCAAGCCCCGGCGCGCAGCGGACGACGCGTGCACCGGCAGCCTCGATGGCCGCCACCTTGCTCCTTGCCGAGCCCTCCGGCACGACCACCGTGCACTCGAGCCCGAGCGAACGGGCGGCGATCGCCAGCGCATTGCCGTGATTGCCGGAGGAATGGGTCGCGACGCGCCTGACGGCCGCATCGGCCGGCAACGACAGCAGCGCATTGAGCGCGCCGCGCAGCTTGAACGCCCCACCCTGCTGCAGGTTTTCGCACTTGAAGGCGACGCTGCGCCCCACCCGCTCGTCGAACCGCTCCGAGCGCATCACCGGCGTGCGCCGCACGCGCCCCTGCAGCCGCCCCGCGGCCGCCACCACGTCGGCGAAATCCGGCAGGCCCTCAGTCACCGCGGAACTCCGGCGCGAACAGCAGCCTGCGGTAGTGGCGCAACTCGGCGATCGAGTCCTCGATGTCGGCGAGCGCCAGGTGAGCGTTGCGCTTGGTGACACCGGCCGCGACCTGCGGTGCCCAGCGCTTCGCCAGCTCCTTGACCGTGCTGACGTCGAGGTTGCGATAGTGGAAGAAACGCTCGAGCGCCGGCATGTGCCGGGCCAGGAAGCGCCTGTCCTGGCAGATGCTGTTGCCGCACATCGGCGAGGCGCCCGCCGGCACGTGCTGCGCCAGGAAGTCGAGCGTTTGCCGCTCCGCGTCGGCGCTTGCGGCACCGCTGGCGCGCACCCGCGCGAGCAGGCCCGAGGCGCCGTGGTGGTGCCGGTTCCAGTCGTCCATGCGCGCGAGCGCAGCTTCCTCCTGGTGGATCGCGATCACCGGACCCTCCGCGACCACCGCGAGCTGCGCGGTCGTCACGACGGTCGCGATCTCGATGATGAGGTCCGAATCGGGCGAAAGCCCGGTCATCTCGAGATCGATCCAGATCAGGTTCTCGGGGTTGCTCATGGCGTGGCGGTGGCGGGAAGTTGTCGCAAATTCTAGCAAACGCTACGCTGCCGCCGCGCCCATGACAGCCGCCGCCACCTTCGAAGCCGAGGTCATCGCCACATTCGGCCGGCATGCGCGGGTCCGCGACGGCGATGGCCGCGAGCACGAGGCCCGCCCGCAAGGGCGCCGGCTCGCGCTCGCCTGTGGCGACCGCGTGCAATGCCGGCGCGACCCGCGGCACGCGGAGGTGCACGTCAGCGGCGTGCTGCCGCGCCGGACGGCCCTCTGGCGTTCGAACCTGCGCGGTGACGCCGAGATCGTCGTCGCCAACATCTCGCACCTCGTGGCGGTGATTGCGCCGCGCCCGGCTCCGGACTACTTCGTCATCGACCGCTACTTCGCCGCGGCCGCTTCCAGCGGCATCGCCACGGTGCTGGTGGCGAACAAGGCGGACCTCGGGCTCGAGGCAGACTTGTGCGACGAGCTGGCGCTCTACGAAGCGACCGGCGCCGCGACGCTCGCCTGTGCCGCGGCCAGCGGCGACGGCGTCGATCGACTGCGCGCCTTGCTCAAGTCCGCGACGGCGGTGCTGGTCGGGCAGTCCGGGGTCGGCAAGTCCTCGCTGGTCAATGCCCTCGTGCCCGGCGCCGGCATCGATACCGCGGAACTCGTGCGCCAGACCGAGGAAGGGCGCCACACGACCACCGCCGCACGCCTCTATGACCTGCCGGGCGGCGGCCGCCTGATCGACTCCCCCGGCGTGCGGGACTTCTCCCCGGCGATCGATCACCTCGAACCCGGCACGCTCGGCTACACCGATGTCGCCTGGCTCGCGCCGCAATGCCGGTTCCTCGATTGCCGCCACATGCGGGAACCGGACTGTGCGGTGGCCGCTGCCGTCGAGGCCGGCCAGTTGCCGGCACGCCGGTATGAAAGCTACCGGCGCATGCGCCGCCTCTACGAGCAACTGGTCGCGGCGCGCGGGCCGGGGCGGCGGCCGAAAGGCTGACGGAGCCTGCCGGGGCGGACTGCAGCGCGGCGCCCCGGCCGTTCAACCGTGGCGGCAGACGCCCTGGATCACCGAGCGCAGCCAGCGATGGGACAGGTCCGCGTCCATGCGCGGATGCCAGAACAGCGAGATCGAGAATCCCGGCAACGACAGCGGCAGGGCGAAGCGGTGCAAGCCCGCGCACAGCACGCCGGTGTGCCTTTCCGGCACCGTGGCGACCATGTCGGAGCCGCGCGCCAGCGCAATGGCCGGGGAGAATCCGCTGACCGTCGCGACCCCGTTGCGCGCAAGGCCCAGCCGGCCGAGCGCCTCATCCACCACGTCCAGTTGCAGGCCCCGGCGGGAAATCAGCACGTGCGCGGCAGCGGCATACCGCTCGACCGTGACCTTCCGCCGCGACAGCGCATGGCCCTTCCTGACGACACCCACGAGCCGGTCGCGGAACAGGCCGAGGGTCCTGATTTCGGGTCCCATCTCCTGCCCGACGACCCCGGTCTCCAGGTCGACGGTCCCATCCCGCAAGGGCGTGCTGTCCTTGTCGGGCTTCAGGCTGAACGCCAGGCGCACGCCGGGCGCTTCGCTCCCCACCCGGGCGACCAGCCGCGCCCCGAAATTCTCCGCGAAACCCTCGCTGCTGCGAATCGTGAAGACCCTGGACAGCGACCTGAGGTCGAGCTTCATCGCGGGACGCAGCACGCTCTCCGCGTCATCCACTACCCGTCGCACGCGATCACGCAGAGCGAGGGCACGCGGGGTCGGTACCAGCCCGCGACCCGCGCGGACCAGCAGCGGGTCGCCGGTCACCGCACGCAGCCGCGCCAGCGCACGGCTCATGGCGGAGGCGCTCAGCTGCAGGCGCCGCGCCGCGCCGACCACGCTGCCCTCGTCCAGCAGCACGTCGAGGGTGGCCAGCAGGTTGAGGTCGAGTCCCGCCATGGCGCATAAGTACCATGAAACGGCCGGGACATGGCGTTTCGCGCATGAATACATTCCTATTCGTGCGTCTTCCGCCATGCATGGGACTGATCCAGGCTGGGTGCGTCGCGTCGTCATCCGCCCTGGAGGTGAACCATGCCGCTGCCACTGCCTGCTGCCGGGCGCCCCGGACCGCCCCCGGCTGCGCCGCTGCCCTGGATCATGGCGTGCCTGTCGCTGGTCGTGCTGCTCGCCTCGCTGGCGACCAGCATCGCCAATGTCGGGCTGCCGACCTTCATGCGGGTCTTCGATGCGCCCTTCAACGCAATCCAGTGGGTCGTGCTGTCCTACCTGCTGGCCGTCACCACGTTCGTCGTCAGCGCCGGGCGGCTGGCGGACATCCTCGGGCGTCGCCACTTGATGCTGGCGGGCATCGCGGTGTTCACGCTCGCCTCGATCGCGTGCGCGGCGGCGCGCGAATTGTGGGTCCTGGTTGCAGCGCGCGCCGCGCAGGGCCTCGGCGCCGCGGTCATGATGGCACTCGCGATGGCTGTCATCACCGACGCGGTTCCCCGGGAGCGCGTCGGGCGCGCCATGGGACTGCTCGGGACGATGTCGGCGATCGGCACCGCACTCGGTCCGCCGCTGGGAGGCGCCCTGGTTGCAAGCCTGGGCTGGCAATCGATCTTCCTCGTCAACCTGCCGCCCGGCCTCGTCGCCCTTGGCCTCGCATACCGCCACCTGCCCGCGCGACGCGGCGCCGCCGATCGCCCGTCGTTCGACTTCGCCGGATCGGCGCTGCTCGCGGTCACGCTGGGCGCCTATGCCCTGACGATGACGCTCGGCCGCAGCTCCCCGGCTGCCGCCCGGGCCGCATGGGCCTGCGCGGCGCTCTGCGGCCTCGTGCTGTTCCTGTATGCGGAGTCGCGCATCCGCGCCCCCCTCCTGCGGCCCGCCCTGCTGCGCCAGCCCGTCGTCGGCAGCGGCCTCGCCATGAGCAGCCTCGTGACGACCGTCGTCATGGCGACGCTGGTCGTCGGCCCTTTCTATCTCGGGGGCGCCTTGCATCTCGACACGGCGGCCACGGGCCTGGTGATGTCGGCGGGCCCCCTGGTGGCCGCGCTGGCGGGAATGCCGGCCGGACGCGCCGTCGATCGGTTCGGCGCAGCCCGCACGACCGCCTGGGGACTGGCCTTCATGGGAGCCGGGTGCCTCGCGCT
This sequence comes from uncultured Steroidobacteraceae bacterium, assembly GCA_964600535.1. Classification (GTDB taxonomy): domain Bacteria; phylum Pseudomonadota; class Gammaproteobacteria; order Steroidobacterales; family Steroidobacteraceae; genus CADEFQ01. Next base: position 8,252 of record CAZRLI010000018.1, read on the forward strand.
GTCGCTCCTGCCTCCCGCGTTTGGCATCTGGGGCTACATCGGGCCGCTCGTCACCCTGACCGCGGGATTCGCCGGCTTCCAGGCGGCCAACAACACGGCCGTGCTGCAGGGCGTCGAGGCGGGCCAGCGCGGCGTGGTCTCGGGCCTGCTGAACCTGTCGCGCAACCTCGGGCTCATCTCCGGAGCCTCGGCCATGGGAGCGGTCTTCACGTCCACCGCAGGCAGCGTCGACCTGGTTTCCGCGGCCCCGGATGCCATCGCAGCCGGTACGCGTGCTACCTTCGCAGCGGGAGCGGGCTGCATCGCTGTTGCGCTCGGGCTCGCGATGCGTGCCTCCCGTCGATTCCGCCAGGCCACCCCATTGGCGGCAACAGGAACTGCGCGATGAAATCAGTCTGGCGGACTCTTCTGGTCGCCGGCGTGCTGATCGCCGGCGCGGCTGGATATGCCGTCTCGACCGCGCGACGCTCCGCACGGCCGGTCGGCTTCCAGGTCGAACGAGTGTTCGTTGGGCAAGAGCGGCCCATGTCGATCGGAATCTGGTATCCGACATCTTCGACGCCGCGCCCGACTACCCTGCTCGGCAGCACGTTGATGAGCGTCGCGCCGGATGGCCCGGTGCAGGGACACGGGCTGCCGCTGGTCGTCCTCTCACACGGCAATGGCGGCAGTCTTGCCAGCCACCTGGACCTCGCGATGGACCTCGCGGCCGCAGGCTTTGTCGTGGCCGCGCCGACGCATCCGGGCGACAACTTCGCCGACCAGGGCGCGGCCGGCTCCGAGCGCCTCTACAGTGAGCGCGCCCGCCAGGTCCGCGCGACACTGGACTACGTGCTCGGAGCGTGGCGCGGTCACGGCCAGGTCGATGCCAATCGTGTGGGTGCCTTCGGCTTCTCGGCCGGAGCCTTCACGGTGCTGACACTGATCGGTGGCCGGCCCGACATGGCGGCCATCGCCACGCATTGTGCCGCGAGTCCCGAGTTCATCTGCAAGGTGCTGCAGCAGGCCGGATCAGCGCTATTGCGCCCCGACGGGAAGGCGGCTGCATTTGCTGCCGATCACCGCATCAAGGCGGCGATCGTGGCAGCGCCGGGGCTGGGTTTCACGTTCGGGCATGGCGGCCTGGGAGATGTACGCGTTCCGGTACAGCTATGGGTAGGCGACAGGGATGACAGGGTGCCCTTTGCCACCAACGGCGGAATCATCCGCCAGGGGCTCGCGACTCAGGTCGAGTTCCACGAAGCCAAGGGCGCGGGCCATCTCTCGTTCCTTTCGCCCTGTGGAATGCTTGGACCTCCCGCGATGTGCTCGGACGCGGGCGGGTTCGATCGCGAGGCGTTCCACGCCCTCATGAACGCCGCACAGGTCCGTTTCCTCGTCAGCCACTTGCGACCGCGGCCCCGCTGAGTGCCCGCCGTACCTTCCACAGCGGCAACCGCCGCCGCTCGACGAAGCCGAGCCGCGCATAGAGATCGATCGCCCGCTGGTTGTGGTCGCTCACGTGCAGGAACGGTGTCTTGCCACGCGCGGCAATGTCGTGCACAAGCGCTGTCATGAGCTGCGCCGCGTGGCCGCGCCCCGTGTGGTCCGGGTGCGTGCACACCGCGCTGATCTCCACGTGGCCTTCAACCGCGAGCCGTTCGCCCGCCATCGCGGCGAGCACCCCTGGCCGGTGGATGCCGAGGTAACGGCCGAGCTCGCGCGTGCGCTCGCGGAAGAACTCCGGATAGACGAGCGCCGTGAGTGCCAGCATCTCGGGCAGGTCCGCATCATCGAGCGCGCGCCAGTCGCCCGGCGCCGTGGCTTGCCGCGGCGGCTGCACGCACGTCATCTGCAGGATCGTGCCCGTGGCCACGACCTGCCAATCGCCCGGCCAGGCGGGTGCGATGGCGACGACATAGACCGACTCACCCGGCGCGACCAGCGCATCGAGCGTGGCGCGAGCCTCGACGCCGGCGCGCTCGACGGCGACAAACGGCGCGATTTCGCGCGGGTAACGGCGCACGGCGCCCGCGCCGAGTGCGAATGACTGCTGGGGGCCCGTCAGCGCCGCCCACATCGGGTTGTCGAGTGGCTGGCGGGCAGACATCAGCGGCCGGGGTCAGCCGATCGACTGGCGCCCGGCGAGCGCGTGCGCCAGCGTGCCACCGTCGACATACTCGAGCTCGCCACCGATCGGCACGCCGTGCGCGATGCGCGTCGCCGCGATGCCATGGCGGCGCGCGACCTCGGACAGGAAATGGGCCGTGGCCTCGCCTTCGACGGTCGGGTTGGTCGCGAGGATCACCTCGCGCAGCCCGCCCCCGGCCAGCAGCGCTTCGAGCTCGCGCACGCCGAGCTGTTCCGGGCCGATGCCGTCGAGCGGCGACAGATGCCCCATCAGCACGAAATAGCGGCCGCGAAAACTCCCCGAGGCTTCGATCGCGACGACGTCCGCCGCGGACTCGACGACGCACAGCAGCGCCACGTCGCGCCGCGGGTTCTCGCAGATGCCGCACAGCTCCCCTTCGGTCAGCATGCGGCAACGGCGGCAGCGGCGCACGGTGGCGAGCGCGGCCGCAAGCGAGTTCGCCAGTGCGCTCGCGCCCGGCCTGCCTTCCTGCAGCAGGTGGAAGGCCATGCGCTGCGCGCTCTTCGGCCCGACGCCCGGCAGGGTGCGCAGCGCATCGATGAGACCGGCAAGCGCCGGCGAGTGCTTCATGCGGCGGGCGCGCTCAGAAGGGCAGCTTCATGCCCGGCGGCAGCCGCAGGCCCGACATGAGGCCGGACATCATTTCGGAGGATCGCTGTTCCACCTTCTTCACGGCGTCGTTGATCGCCGCCGCGATCAGGTCCTCGAGCATCTCGCGATCCTCGCCGATGACGGCCGGCTCGATCTGCACACGCTTCACGTCGTGCTTGCCGGTCATCGTCACCTTCACCATGCCGCCGCCGGACTCGCCGGTGACCTCGAGGTTCGCGATCTCGGCCTGCGCCTTCTGCATGTTCGCCTGCAGTGCCTGGGCCTGCTTCATCATGTTGCCGAAATTCTGGGCCATGCCGTGTCCTCTCACTTGCCTGTGGGCCGCACCGTCTCGGGATGCAGTGTGGCGCCGAATCTTTCCTGCAGCGCGCGCGCCGTTGCGTCGCCCGACAGCGAGCTGCGCGCCGCCTCCATCTCACCCGCACTCTGGCGTGCGCGGTCAGCGGCCAGGGTCCCGGTGGGCGCCTCGACCAGCTCGATCTCGACCTTGACGCTTTCGCCCAGCTGCCGCGACAGCGCCTGCGCGAGCCGCTCCTCCTGCGCCCGGGTGCGCATCGCCTCCTGCCGCAGGTCGAGGCCGAGCCTGACGATCGCGCCCTCGCGGCCGAGGAACGCGCAGTTCGCGGCGAGCTGGCGCGCGAGGCCCGCCAGCTCGAGGCCCGCCACCACATGCGGCCAGCTCTCGGCGCTGAGCGCGACGGCGGGGCGCGCGGCGCTGGCCGGGCGCGACGCCGCAGTTGCTGGCGGGACAGCCGCCTCCCTGCTGCCCTGCCCGGCCACGGCGCCCGGGCCCGCGTAGCGAAAGGCGAGCATGCGCAGCAGCACCATGTCGAAGCCGGTACGCGGGTCCGGCGCGAGCGGCAGGTCGCGGCGCCCGAGGATGGCCGTCTGGTAGTAGAGCTGGACGTCGTCCGCCGCAAGGGCCCCGGTGAGCCGTTCGACCAGCGCGGCATCCGGTGACTGCGCAAGCTCGTAGGCAGGTACCGCCTGCTTCAGCGCGATCTGCACCAGCAGGCCCGCAAGCTCATCGAGAACGGCGGCATAGTCGGGCGCCCATTCCTCGAGCGCATGCGCGGCCGCGATCAGCTGCGCGGCATCGCCGGTCGCCAGTGCATCGGCTATCGCGGCGATCCGGTCGCGATCGATGGTACCGAGCATTTCGCGCGCGGCGGTTTCCGTGACGGCACCGCCTCCGAAGGCGATCAGCTGGTCGAGCAGCGAGAGCCCGTCGCGCATGCTGCCGTCGGCCGCATGGGCGACGAGCTGCAGCGCCGCGGGCTCGAACCTCACGTCCTCGGCGCCGAGGATGGCCGCCATGCGCTCCGCGATCAGCGCGACCGGCAGGCGCTTGAGGTTGAACTGCAGGCATCGCGACAGCACCGTGACCGGCAGCTTCTGCGGATCGGTGGTCGCGAGCAGGAACTTGACGTGTGGCGGCGGCTCCTCGAGCGTCTTCAGCAGCGCATTGAAGGAGTGCGTCGACAGCATGTGCACCTCGTCGATCAGGTACACCTTGTAACGACCGCTCGCCGGTGCGTATTGCACGTTCTCGAGGAGCTCGCGCGTATCGTCGACCTTGGTGCGCGACGCCGCATCGACTTCGATCAGGTCGACGAACCGCCCCTCGTCGATCGCACGGCAGGCCGCACAGCTGCCGCAGGGCTCGGCCGTGACGCCGGTCTCGCAGTTGAGGCACTTGGCGAAGATGCGTGCCACGGTCGTCTTGCCGACCCCGCGCGTGCCGGCAAAGAGGAACGCATGGTGCACGCGGCCCTCGGTCAGCGCGTTCGCCAGCGCCTTGAGGACGTGCTCCTGCCCCACCATCTCGGCGAAGCGTTTCGGCCGCCATT
>CAZRLI010000019.1:0-12793 GCA_964600535.1 uncultured Steroidobacteraceae bacterium
GCGCCAGACGGGTCGCCAACCGCCACCGGCCGCGCGAGATCATGATGGAGCGGCTGCAGGACACCGGCCGCCACGTCGTCCATGAGCTCGAACGCTTCCTCAATTCACTCAACATGATCGCGGGCGTGAGCCCGCTGCTCGGGCTGCTCGGCACGGTGACCGGCATCATCAAGGCGTTCAATGCGATCCAGGCGGGAGGCATGGGCGATCCGCGCATGCTGTCGGGTGGCATCGCCGAGGCGCTGATCACCACGGCGGCCGGGCTCACCGTCGCGATCCCGTCGCTGATCGGCTTTCGCCTGCTGCGCGGCAAGGTCGACCGCATCGTGATCCAGATGGAGAAGGACGCGCTGCGCCTCGCCGATGCGGTCGACGCGGCGACCGGGCGCGACCAGGCGGGGGCGGCGTGAACCTGCAGCCACGGCGGACCGACGAGCCGGAGCTCAACCTCACGTCGCTGATCGACGTGGTGCTGCTGCTGATCGTCTTCTTCATGCTGTCGTCGACCTTCGTCCAGGAAGGCCGCCTGCGCGTGCGGCTGCCGGAAGCGCGCGACGTGCCGGTGCAGCGCCCCGCAAAGGAAGCGATCGTGGTGACCGTCACGCAGGGGGGCGGCTATCGCGTCAACGAGCGCGACCTCGTCAACGCGAGCGCCGACACCCTGCGCGCCGCGCTGCTCAAGGTCGCGGGCGAGGAGCGCGCCGCGCCGGTCACGCTGCGTGCCGATGGCCGTGCCACCCACCAGTCCGTCGTGACGGCGCTGGACGTGCTCGGCAAGCTCGGCTTCGCCGAGATCAATATCGCGACCGTCAACGACGCGGGCGCCGCGACACCGTGAGCGATCCCGCGACCTCGCTGGTCGTCGCGAGGCCGGGACAGGTCTATCGCCGCCTGCTCGGCTATGCGCGGCCGTACCTCGGCACTTTCATGGTCGGCGTGGCGGGCATGGCACTGTTCGCGGCGACCGACGCGCTGCTCGCCTATCTCGTGAAGATCTTCCTCGGCGGCGCCTTCGTCGAGCGCGACCCGCGCGTCATCTGGATCGTGCCGCTCGGTGCGGTCGGCCTGTTCTTCCTGCGGGGCGTCGGCGACTATGTGTCGACGTATTTCCCGGCCTCGGTCGGGCGGCGAATCATCAAGGCGCTGCGCGGCGAGTTGTTCGCGAAGTACCTGCGGTTGCCGGTCGCGTGGTTCGATGCGACCTCGACCGGCGAGATGCTCTCGCGGCTCACCTTCAACATCGAGCAGGTCGCGGAAGCAACCACCAATGCGGTCACGGTGCTGATCCGCGACACGCTCACGATAGTTGCGCTGCTCGGCTACCTGTTCTGGGTCAACTGGCAGCTCGCGGCCTTTGCGATCACGCTCGCGCCGCTGATTTCCTGGCTCATCCGCCGGATCAACAGTTCGTTCCGCCGCTACAGCACCCGCATCTACAACTCGATGGCGGATGTCACCCGCGTCGCCAAGGAATCCTTCGACGGCCAGCGCGTGGTGCGGGTCTGCAATGCACAGCGCCAGCAGGAGCGGGCCTTCGAGCTGGCCAACGAGGCGAACCGCCACAGCAACATGCGCCTGATCAACGCGCGCGCGATGAGCAACCCCGTGGTGCAGTTCGTGGCGGCGATCGGGCTCGCGGGCGTGCTCTATTTCGCGATCAGCCAGGTACAGTCGCGCGCGATGCGGGTCGACGATTTCATGTCGTTCCTGACGGCCTTGTTGCTAGTTACCGCGCCACTGCGCCGGCTCGTGAACGTGTTCGGTCCGCTGCAGCAGGGCATCGCCGCGGGGGCGAGCGTGTTCGCGGTGCTCGATTTGGCCGACGAGGGGGAGGGAGGCGACCGCAGGGTGGCGCGGGCGCGCGGCGACATCGAGTATCGTGGTGTCGGCTTCATGTACGGCAGCGAGAAGGGGCCGGTGCTGCGCGACATCAACCTTGCCGTGCCGGCCGGCCGCACGCTCGCGATCGTCGGGCGTTCCGGGAGCGGCAAGTCGACGCTGGTGGCCCTCTTGCCGCGTTTCTACGACGCCGGCAGCGGCAGCGTGCGGCTCGATGGTGTCGACGTGCGCGAGTACGCGCTCGCGAACCTGCGCGAGCAGGTTGCCCTCGTGAGCCAGGAAGTCGTGCTTTTCAACGACACGATCCGGGCCAACATCGCCTTCGGCCACCCGGGCGCGACGGCTGCGCAAATCGAGGCGGCAGCGGAGGCTGCATTCGTGATGGATTTCGCGCGCGACCTGCCGCAGGGGCTCGATACGCTGGTGGGCGATCGCGGTGCGCTGCTGTCGGGTGGCCAGCGCCAGCGCATCTCGATCGCGCGCGCGATCCTGAAGGACACGCCGGTGCTGGTGCTCGACGAGGCGACCTCGGCACTCGACACCGAGTCGGAGCGGCATATCCAGGCCGCGCTGGCCCGCCTGCAGTCGGGCCGCACCACGCTCGTGATCGCGCATCGGCTCTCGACGGTGGAGCAGGCCGACGAGATCGTCGTCATGGACGAGGGCGCGATCGTCGAGCGCGGCACGCATGCGACGTTGCTCGCGCGCGACGGCGTGTATGCGCAGCTCCATCGCCTGCAGTTCAACGCCTGAGCCCGCGCGTCGCGATGGAGAAGTGGCTCAACGCGGTCTGGTACGGGCACGCCTTCGGCGCGACCCTGCTGCGCCCGCTGTCGTGGCTGTATGCGCTGGCCGTGGCAGCGCGCCGCCTCGCCTACGCCACCGGACTGGTGCCGGTGACGAAGCTCGCAACGCCGGTGGTGGTGGTAGGCAACCTGACCGTGGGCGGCACCGGCAAGACGCCGTTCGTGGTCTGGCTCGTCGGGCAGATGGCCGAGGCGGGTCGCAAGCCCGGCGTAATTGCGCGCGGCTATGGCCGGCGCGGCAAGGCGCCGCGGCTGGTCGAGGAAACCTCGGCCGCCGGGGAGGTCGGCGACGAACCGCTGCTCGTGCGCCGGCGCACCGGGCGACCGGTGGCGGTCGGGCGCGAGCGACCGGTCGCCGGGCGGCTGCTCGCCACCCAGGGGGTCGATGTGGTCGTCGCCGACGACGGGCTGCAACACCTGGCGCTCGCGCGGGACTGCGAACTCGTGCTCATCGACGGAGTGCGCGGCTTCGGCAATGGCCTGCTGCTGCCGGCCGGACCGCTGCGCGAACGGACCGCGAGGCTGCGCACGGTCGATGCCATCATCCTGCTCGACGGGACGCGCGAGCGCAGCCTTGCCGGGCGGCCGGTCTTTCACATGCGGCTCGAGGCAACCAGCGTGCTGCCGCTCGCGGGTCCGCGCGAGGCCGCGCTGCCGCTGGCAGGCCTTGCCGGACAGCGAGTGCACGCGGTGGCGGGCATCGGCCACCCGGAGCGTTTCTTCGGCATGCTGCGGGCGGCCGGCCTCGACGTGATCGCCCACCCATTCCCCGACCACCATGCCTATTGCGCGGCCGATCTCGCCTTCGGCGATGACCTGCCGGTCCTCATGACGGAGAAAGATGCCGTAAAATGCCTGCCGTTCGCGTCGTCGCGGCTGGGTTACGTGCCCGTCACCGCGGTGTTCGGCGACCCCGATGCGCGCGAGCTGCTCGCGCTCATCGCGCGCAAGACTGACCGGGCCCGCAGCGGGCCCTGAGGAATTCCTTGGATACGCGCCTGCTCGACATCATCGCCTGCCCGCTCTGCAAGGGGCCCGTGGCCCACCTGCGCAGCGAGGCCGTGCTCGTGTGCCGCATCGACCGGCTGGCCTTCCCGGTCCGCGACGGCGTGCCCATCATGCTCGTCGAAGAGGCGAGGCCGCTCGCCGCGGACGATCCGCTGCTCGAGCGCTGAGCGGGCCGCGCGCATGATCCGCATCGTCATCCCGGCGCGCTACCATTCCACGCGATTTCCCGGCAAGCCGCTCGCGCTGATCGATGGCAAGCCGATGATCCAGTGCGTGTACGAGCGTGCCGGCACGACGCGCGCCGACCAGGTGATCGTGGCGACCGATGACGAGCGCATCGCCGCCGCCGCGCGCCTCGCCGGCGCCGACGTCTGCATGACCGCGGCATCGCATGCTTCCGGCACTGATCGCATCGCGGAGGTTGCGCGCCTGCGCGGCTTCGACCCGGATGATATCGTCGTCAACCTGCAAGGCGATGAACCCGCCATGCCGGCGGTGATCATCGAACAGGTGGCCGCGGCACTCGTCGCGCACCCGCGCGCGGCGATCGCCACGGCGGCCGCGATGGTCGAGTCGCGCGGCGAGTTCCTCGATCCGAATGTCGTCAAGGTCGTGGCCGACCACGAGGGCAGGGCGCTCTACTTCAGCCGCGCGCCGATCCCGCATGACCGCGATGGCGGCGGCTTCGAGGCGCGTCGCCACATCGGCCTGTATGCCTATCGGACCCGTGCCCTGCTGCGCTTCGCCTCGCTGCCGCCCTCCCGGCTCGAGCGGCTCGAGCAGCTCGAGCAGTTGCGCGCGCTCGAGCATGGGTTGGAAATCCGCGTGGTCGAGGCCGCTGCACGGCCTGGTGTGGACGTCAATACGCCGGATGACCTGCGGCGCCTGTGACATCGGCAACGGGCCGGGCATGACGTCGCCAGCGCCACGGTGAGTGCGTGACCGCGTCCACGCGTTCCGTCGATCGTCGCGGGCTCCTTGCCGCCCTGTTCGCGTATGCGGTGTGGGGCCTGTTTCCGCTCTACTGGTACCAGCTCAGGGCGGTGCCGGCCGTGCAGACCGTTGCCCACCGGGTGGTGTGGTGCGCGGTATTCGTGGTGGGGTGGCTCGCGCTGCGGCGGGAACGTGGCTGGTGGCGGGGTGCGCTGGCCGCGCCGCGCGCACTGCCGCTGCTGGCCGCGAGCAGCCTCCTCATCAGCATCAACTGGGGTATCTACATCTGGGCCGTGGCCCATGGCCGGGTGCTCGACGCGAGCCTCGGGTATTTCATCGGCCCGCTGGCCAACGTACTGGTCGGCGTGCTGCTGCTGCACGAGCGCCTGGGCGCGCGGCAGTGGAGTGCGGTCGCCCTGGCGGCCGCGGGCGTCCTGTGGCTCACGGTCAGCTACGGCGAGCTGCCCTGGGTGGCCTTGTCCCTGGCCTTGAGCTTTTGCCTCTACGGCCTGATCCGCAAGGTCGTTGCAGTCGATGCGCTGCCGGGGCTGGCGATGGAGAGCCTGATCCTGCTGCTGCCTGCGCTCGCCTGGCTCGGCTGGAGCGAAGCGCGGGGTGACGGCGTCTTCGGTCATGGCGCAGTGCTGCGCGATACCCTGCTGATGGCCGGTGGGGTGCTCACCGCGCTGCCGCTGGTCGGCTTTGCCTATGGCGCGCGCCGCATGCCTTACTCGCTGCTGGGGCTGCTGCAGTACCTGGCCCCGACGCTGCAGCTGTTGTGCGGCCTGCTGCTGGGCGAGGCCTTTTCCACCGACCGGCTGGTCGGATTCTCCCTGATCTGGCTGGGCCTCGCTGTGTATGCGGCGAGCGGCTGGTCCGCGAGCCGCCGTCGGTCCTGAACGCCGCGTCTTGCGGGCAGCGGGGTCGGTAGCCTGCGGGCCCGGTTCAGGCCTGCGCGGCGAGGAGTCGGCCCGTGGGTGTCGCGCGGGCAGCGCCCTGCGGGGAGTAGGTGTCCTTGCCGCGTTGCGCTCCGCCGGTCAATGCTTCGAGTCGCCCGGTCACGTGGCGCAACTGCGCCGTCGCGAGGGCTCCATTGCGATCATTCAGCTTGCGACAGCGCCGCGTGAGTTCCGTGCAGCCTGTCCAGCGATTCGCGAGCCGGCCGTCGGGATCGCAGCGGGCAAGGAGAGTGCGCATGCCGTCCGCATCGGCACCGTGGCCGAGCATGCGGCAGAGCGATGCCCGTTCCTCCTCGAGGCGCAGCAGCGCGCCGACGCAGGCCTGTCGATCACGGCCCGCAGCGGCCAGCGATTCGATGTCGCGCGCGGCGAGCAGGCCGTGCTCCCGGCCCAGCAACTCCTCGAGGCGCGTGAGCGTCGCCGATTGTTCGCTGATGAGCCGCTCGAGGGCTTCGCGGGTCAGGGTCGGATCCATGCAGGCGACCTAGCGCGAAGAACGCACGAGGCTGTCGAGGTCGTGCTCGAACACGAGCAACTTGGTGGCCGTCGCCTGCGCGTCGACGGTGTAGCTGCCGTTCTCGATCGCCTTGCGGATCCGGGCAACCCGCGCCTCATCCACCTGGGACAGACGGCTCAGCGTCGCCTCGAGCGCCGCCAGCTGGCGCGCACTCTCGGTGATCTGCACTCCGCCCTGCGCATTCGATGGCGGACGGGCACCGGCGTCCCCGGCGGTCGACGAGCGCGTGCGCGTGACCGCAGCCGCTTCAGGTGTCTTGACAGGTACACCATTCAAGCCATTGATTTTATGTGCCATCTCTAGGCTCTCTCATCCTTGTCAGGGGCTGTATCGGCAGCGTCACGGTCAACTTTAGGAAATTCCGCGAGGCCGGCACGGGCATTCAGGGTGACACCCGGACCTCGGAGCCGTTTTCGACCACGCCCTCGACGACCTTGAGTGAAGACAGGTTCTGCACGCGTACCCGCTCCGCGAGCGCGCCGTCGGCCAGCGCCCGCCCGGGGGCGCGGATGCGGATGCCGTCGGCGGATGCCACGAGGGTCACCGCCTGGCCACGCTGCACGATCTTGTCCGGGGCAAGCCACGCGACGGGAAGCGGCACGCCGGCGGGTGCCGGCCGGATGAGGTGGCGTCCGGCCAGTTCATCGGCACTGCGTACATAGAGGTGTGCCAGGCCGTCGACTTCGACCTGGCGTCGCGTGACATCGGCGCCCGACAGCGACTGGCCGCGCGTGGCGGGCGCCGCCAAGACCAGCACTTCGATGGCACTGCGGATCGTGACCGGAACGTGGACGCGCCAGGGAATGCCGCTGCGGCATTCGACCTGCACCGAAGTGCGCGCGCGCGGGGCGGCTCCCGCTGCCCAGCCCGCCTCGAGCGGTGTCGCGCAGGGCGCGAGCCGCAGGCGCGCGTCGAGGCGCACGGCACGGATCCGCGCGGCCGCGCGCGACGTGGCCGGGAGTTCGTGGCGCACGAAGTTCTCCGCGGCGCGCGCGATGGTTCCGGGGTCCTGCACCGCTTGCGCGCGGGCGCCGCCGGCCACCAGGGCGAATGCCAGGCCGAGCAAGGGCGGAGTGAGTACGGTTTTCCACATGCCCGGGGGCGGTGCAGTTAGCGTGCCAGCGCCGCGCCGGTGCCCGGCGGCCTCAAGTGCCTGCGGCGGGCGCCGATAAGGAGGCGCGGCAGGTCGGCGATTGCCGGGCCTGCGGCAGTTCCTTGCCGCCCGCACGTGACCGTCGTCACGCCACAGGCCATCGGGACGCCTTCCTGCAGGGGCATTTCCCCGCAACAGCGCCTGTGGCACAGGGCTTGCTCTGCTCCCACGCAGTCAGTTTTCTGACGGTGGGACGAACATGCGATTCAATCTTGACGCTTACCTCGGTGTGCACCAGCGGGCGCTGCTGCTCGGCGCCCGGCGTACCGAAGTGCTCGCGAACAACCTCGCCAATGCCGACACCCCCGGCTTCAAGGCGCGTGACATCGACTTCAAGGCGGCCCTCGCGGGCGCGGACGCTGCGGGTACGACCCTGCCGATGACGCAGACCGCGGCGCTGCACCTTGCGACGGGCAGCCTGCAGGGCGAGTCCCCCGCCGGGCTGCGCTATCGCACCCCGCTTGCCCCGTCGCTCGACGGCAATACCGTCGAGCCGCAGCTCGAGCAGGCGGCCTTCGCGGAAAACGCGGTGCGCTACCAGGCGACGCTCACTTTCCTCAACGCCCGTTTTCGCGGCTTGATGACCGCGATCACGGGCCAATAGCGTGCGAGGTAGCCGATGTCCTCATTCAAGACATTCGATATCGCCGGATCCGGCATGGCGGCCCAGTCCGTGCGGCTCAATACGGTCGCGAGCAACCTCGCCAACGCCGACAGCGTCGCCGGCAGTGCCGCGGCCGTCTACAAGGCGCGCCACCCGGTGTTCGCGGCCGTGCAGCAGGCGCAGGCGCAAGCAGGCGGCGCGGCCAGCGGCGCAGCGGTGCAGGTGCGCGGCATCGTCGAGAGCGACGCGGCCCCCGTGGCCCGCTACGAGCCCGGCAATCCGCTCGCCAATCCGGAAGGCTACGTGTTCGCACCGAACGTGAATGTCGTCGAGGAGATGGTCGACATGATCTCCGCGTCCCGTTCCTACCAGAACAACGTCGAGGTCATGGACACGGCCAAGACCATGCTGATGGCAACCCTGAGGCTCGGACAATCATGAGCACGATCCAGAACGACGCGACCACCAACCCGTATGCGGGCCTCGGGCTCGCCACGACGGCCGCCGCGAAGCCGGGCAGGGGCGATGATTCGCTCGACCAGCAGGACTTCCTGATGCTGCTGACGACGCAGCTCAGGAACCAGGATCCGCTCAAGCCGCTCGACTCCTCGCAGTTCGTCACGCAGCTCGCGCAGTTCAGCCAGGTGTCGGGGGTGCAGGAAATGAACGCCTCGCTCGCCTCGCTCACCGCCGGCATGAAGAGCTCGGCGGTGCTCGACGGGGCATCGCTCGTAGGACGCTACGTGCTGCTCGAGGGCAACCGCGCTGCGCTCGCCGCCGACGGCACGATCGCGGGCGGCGTGACGACCCCGACGGGCGCGACTTCGATCACCGTCAACCTGCGCAACGAGGGCGGCGAACTGGTGCGTTCGATGCAGCTCACGCCGACCGAGGGCACGACGCTCTTCAGCTGGGACGGCAAGGCGAACGACGGCTCGAGCGCGCCGCCGGGGCGCTACACGATCGACGCCGCGGCGACCGTCGCCGGGGCGAACCGGGCGGCCGACACGCTGGTGGCCGACCTTGTCGCGAGCGTCAGCATCGACCCGTCCACGTTTTCGCTCAAGCTCAATACGCCGGGCGCGGGTGCAGTGACGCTCGCCGACGTCCGGCAGGTCTTCTGACACCGAACCCGAATCCAGGAGCACACCCTACATGCCATTCACGATCGCCCTGAGCGGGCTCAACGCCGCGTCGGCCGACCTCGCCGTCACCGCGAACAACATCGCCAACGGATCGACGACGGGCTTCAAGAGCTCGCGCACGGAATTCGCGGACCTCTTCGCCGTCACGCCCTTCGGTGTCTCGAGCACTGCAACCGGCAACGGCGTGAAGGTCGCCTCGGTGGCGCAGCAGTTCACCCAGGGCAACGCCGACTTCACCGGCAACAACCTCGACCTCGCGCTGCGCGGCGACGGCTTCTTCACCCTGAGCGACGGAGGCGCGCTCGCCTATTCGCGCGCGGGTGCCTTCAAGGTCGACAACCAGGGCTATGTCACCAGCGCGACCGGCGCGCGACTGCAGGTGTACCCGCCGCTGCCGAACGGCGGCTTCAACACCGGCGGCCTCTCGGACCTGCAGCTCGTCACGAGCGAGAGCGCGCCGCAGGCGACCTCGCTGGTGGACATGACGCTCAACCTGCCGGCTGACGCCACCGCGCCGCTGAGCGCGTTCAATCCCGCGGACGCCTCGAGCTACAACCGCCAGACCTCGATGCCGGTCTACGATTCACTCGGCGCCGCCCATACCACCAGCTTCTACTTCGTCAAGGGCGCGCTGCCCAACGAGTGGAGCGTGCAGGCCTACACCGACGGCGCGGCGGTCGGCGCCCCGCAGCCGCTGGTGTTCGACAGCAGTGGCGCGCTGGTGACGCCGGCCACGGGCAGCATCACATTCCCGCCATACACCCCCTCGACCGGTGCTGCGCCGATCGCGCTGACGCTCGACGTGCGCGGCGCGACCCAGTACGGCAGCAATTTCGGCGTGCAGTTCACGCAGAACGGCTTCACCACGGGGGCGCTCTCCGGCATCGACGTCGACGCCTCGGGCGTCGTGAGCGCGCGCTACACCAACGGCCGCTCGATTGCGCTCGGCCAGGTGGCGGTGACGACCTTCGCGAACGTGCAGGGCCTGCAGAAGCTCGGCGATACCCAGTGGGGCGAGACCTTCGGGTCGGGCGGCGCACAGCGCGGTACGGCCGGCAGCTCGGGCTTCGGCTCCATCCAGTCCGGTGCGCTCGAGGCCTCCAATGTCGAGATCACGCAGCAGCTGGTCAACATGATCACCGCGCAGCGCAACTTCCAGGCGAACGCGCAGATGATCTCGACCGCCGACCAGATCACCCAGACGATCATCAACATCCGCTGATGGACAAGTATCTCTACGTGGCGATGTCCGGCGCGAAGGAGACGCTGCGCGCCCAGGCGGTCAACAGCCACAACCTCGCCAACGCGAGCACCACCGGGTTTCGCGCCGACCTCGCCGCGTTCCAGACGCGCGCCGTCGAAGGCAGCGGGCACGCCTCGCGCGCCTATGCTACCAACGCGACCATCGGCTGGGATGCCACGGGCGGCGCGCTGCTGTCGACCGGGCGCGACCTCGACGTCGCGGTGCAGGGCGCGGGCTGGATTGCGGTGCAGGCCGCGGGGGGTGGCGAGGCCTACACCCGGGCCGGCGACCTGCGCGTCGACACGGGCGGCGCATTGCGCAACGGCGCGGGCGATCCCGTGCTGGGCGAAGGCGGGCCGATCACGGTGCCGCCGAGCAGCTCCGTGCTCGTCGGTGCGGACGGCTCGGTGTCGGTCGTGCCGCTCGGACAAGGCCCCGAGACGACCGCCATCGTCGGTCGCATCAAGCTCGTGAAGCCGCCGGTTGATGCGCTCGAGCGCGGCGCCGACGGGCACTTCCACATGAAGGACGGCGGCGCGGCGCCCGCTGACGCATCCGTCCGGCTCGCCTCGGGCGTACTCGAGTCGAGCAACGTCAACGCAGCCGGCGCGATGGTCGAGATGATCGAGCTCGCGCGGCGCTTCGAATTGCAGGTCAAGGCCATACGCACAGCGGAAGAGGACGGCGCCACCGCCGCTCGCCTGCTGCGCATGTAAAGGAGAGGATTCATGAATACGGCACTCTGGGCGGCCAAGACGGGCCTCGATGCGCAACAGACGCGCATGGCGGTCACGTCGAACAACCTTGCCAACGTCTCGACCAACGGCTTCAAGAAGGGTCGCGCCGTCTTCGAGGACCTCATGTACCAGAACGTGCGCCAGGTCGGTGGTTCGACCTCGCAGGACACCGAGGCGCCTTCGGGCCTCTCGCTCGGCACCGGCGTGCGCATTGTCGCGACCGAGAAGCTCTACACGCAGGGCAGCTTCGCCAACACCGGCAATGCGCTCGACGTGGCGGTGAGCGGCCGCGGCTTCTTCCAGGTGGAGTTGCCCGATGGCACCACCGGCTACACGCGCGATGGCGCCTTCCAGCTGAACGCACAAGGCGAACTGGTCACCTCCAGTGGCTATCGGCTGCAGCCGGGCATCACGATCCCGGATGGCGCGCAGTCGATCACGATCGGCAGCGACGGCATCGTGTCGGCGCAGGCGGCCGGCCAGGCGGCGCCGGTGCAGGTCGGCAGCCTGCAACTCGTCGATTTCGTCAATGCCGCCGGCCTGCAGCCGCGCGGCGAGAATCTGCTCGTCGAGTCGGTCGCCAGCGGCCCGCCGCAGACCGGCACGCCGGGCCTCAATGGGCTTGGCACCGTGGTGCAGGGTTCGCTCGAGGCATCGAATGTCAACGTCGTGGAAGAGCTCGTCAACATGATCGAGACGCAGCGCGCCTACGAGATGAACTCGAAGGCCATAGCGACGACCGACCAGATGCTCGCCTTCGTGACCAACCAGCTGTGATCGCCGTGCGTACGCCGGTTCGCCTGTTGCTCGTGGCCGCGACGGTGCTCGCGGCGGGCTGTGCCGCTGCCCCTGACGGGGACTTCGGCGCCTGGCCGGAGGAGGACCTCGCGCTGGCCCCGCCCGCGAACGGCGCGATCTACCAGGCGGGGCGCGAGGTGGCCCTGTTCGAGAACGCGGTTGCGCGCAACGTCGGCGACCTCGTCGTGATCCGCCTTGCAGAGCAGACGCAGGCAAGCAAGAGCGCGACCACCAGCACCAAGAAGGCGAGTTCGGCGGAGCTGCCGGGACCGACGGTCGCGGGCCGGCCGGTCACCGTGAACGGCACGCCGGTGCTGCAGATGGGCATGGACAACGAGTCCGAGTTCAGCGGCTCCGGATCAAGTGCGCAGAGCAACCGGCTGTCGGGCGAAATCAGCGCCACCGTCGTGCGGCGGCTCGGCAACGGCAACCTCCTCGTGCGCGGCCAGAAGTGGCTGACGCTCAACCAGGGCAGCGAATATGTGCGAGTCGAGGGGATCATCCGGCCGATCGACATCCAGCCCGACAACTCGATCGAATCCTGGAAGGTCGCGAACGCCCGCATCGGCTACGGCGGCCGCGGTGCGCTCGCCTCGGCCAACAAGCCGGGCCTGCTCGCACGCTTCTTCAACTCACCCCTGATGCCGTTCTGACCATGAAAAATGCCATCGTTGCCGGGTTGCTCGCCGTCCTCGCGGCGGCGCCGGTCCATGCCGAGCGCGTCAAGGACCTCGCGTCGGTCGCCGGCGTACGCGCCAACCAGCTGGTCGGCTACGGCCTGGTCGTGGGCCTCGACGGCACCGGCGACCAGACCAGCCAGGCGCCGTTCACGATCCAGAGCATCCGCACGATGCTCGCGAAGTTCGGCGTGACGATTCCCGACAACGTCAATCCACAGTTGAAGAACGTTGCCGCTGTCACGGTGACCGCCGACTTGCCGCCATTCGCGAAGGCCGGACAGGCCGTCGACGTGACGGTCGCCTCGATCGGCAACGCGCAGAGCCTGCGCGGCGGCACGCTCATCGTGACGCCGCTGCGCGGCGCCGACGGG
>CAZRLI010000020.1:0-12789 GCA_964600535.1 uncultured Steroidobacteraceae bacterium
AGCTGACGATGGCCGAGTCATTCGGCGTCGGCACGCGCGGCCGCCTGTACGAGGAGCTGGGCGCGGTGCGCGATGTACTGCAGAACCACCTGATCCAGGTCGTGAGCCTGCTCGCGATGGAGCGTCCCGCGCACTACACGAGCGACGCGCTGCGCGACGAAAAGGTAAGAGTGCTCGAGGCCATCGCGCCGCTCGGCGCGCGGGATATCGTGCGTGGCCAGTACGATGGCTATCGCGGCGAGGCCGGGGTCCGCGCGGACTCGGGTGTCGAGACGTATGCGGCGGTGCGCTTTGCGGTGGACACGCCGCGCTGGGCGGGCGTGCCGTTCCTCGTCCGTGCCGGCAAGGGCATGGCGCTGACGGCGACGCAGGTGACGGTCCGGCTGCGCACACCCTCACCGCCCCTGTTCGTGGACGCGCCCGGCGATCCGAACTATGTCCGCTTCCGCCTGGGTCCGCAGCGCGTATCGATCGGCCTCGGCGTGCGCACCAAGGAGCCCGGCGAGGAAATGCGCGGCCGTGACACCGAACTGCTGATGTGCGATGCCGAGGCGGGCGCCATGAGCGCCTATGAGCGCCTGATCGGCGACGCGTTGCGCGGCGATCCGTCGTTGTTTGCGCGCCAGGACTCGATCGAGGCGGCCTGGCGCATCGTCGACGGCGTGGCCGCGGGAGCGCCGGCCGTAACAGCGGCGCCGCTGCCCTATGCGCGTGGCAGCTGGGGGCCCGGCGCAGCCAACTCGCTGGCGACCGACATCGGCGGCTGGATCGACCCCGGCGACGGGTGCTGAGCGCATGCGATGGGTGACCGGCGAGGACGTCGCGACCACGGAACGGGCCGCCGCGCAGTTCATCGCGGCCGAGCTCTCGCAGGCCATCCGTGAGCGCGGGCGCGCGATGCTCGCCGTGAGCGGCGGGCGCACGCCGTGGTCGATGTTCGACAGGCTCGCCGCGCTCGGGCCCGGCTGGCAACAGGTCCATCTTTTCCAGGTCGACGAGCGCATCGCGCCCGAGGGCGATGCTGCGCGCAACTGGACGCAGCTGCTCGCGACTGCGCTCGCCGCGCGCATCCCGGCTGCACAGCGCCATCCGATGCCGGTCGAGTCGGGCGATCCCGCGGATGCGGCCATGCACTACGCGGCGACCTTGCGTGAATTCTGCGGTGAGCCGCCGGTACTCGATGTCGTACATCTCGGCCTGGGTGAAGACGGTCACGCCGCATCGCTATTCCCCGGCGACGAACTGCTCGAGGAGAGAGTGAACGACGTCGGTGCAAGCGCACTGCGCAACGGCTACCGGCGCCTGACGCTGACCCTGCCGGCGCTCGGGCGCGCCCGTCGCATCGTCTGGCTCGCGCTCGGCGCGGCGCACCAGCCCGCGGTGGCGCGCCTCTACGCGGCGGACCGGACGATTCCTGCCGGGCGCGTCGCGCGTGGCCGCGCGATCGTGTTCACCGACCCCGCGGCGGCGCCTCGGTGACGGTCGTCGGCGCGCCGCCCGCAGGCGGGAGCGGGTGGCCGCCGAACGCGTTGCGTACCAGCGCGAGCAGCCGGGCGCCGAAATCGTCCGCGCCCTGTGACGCAAAGCGCGCCATCAGTGCGGCACTGATCACCGGTGCGGGGATGCCGAGTTCGATCGCTTCCCGCGCGGTCCACCGGCCCTCGCCCGAGTCCGCGATGCGCGCGCCGACGCGATCGAGCGCGTCAGGATGCTGCAGGACTCCCGCCGTGAGGTCGAGCAGCCACGAACGGATCACGGTGCCGTGTCGCCAGGCCTCGGCGATGGCGCCCAGCGGCAGGTCGAGGTCCTTGCGCGCCGCGAGCAACGCGAAGCCCTCGGCATAGGCCTGCATCAGCCCGTATTCGATTCCGTTGTGGACCATCTTGGCGTAGTGGCCCGCCCCCGAGGGGCCGCAATACACCCAGCCCCTGTCGGCTGCGGGCGCCAGCGCCCGGAACAGGGGCAGGGCCCGCTCGAAATCGGCGCGCGCCCCGCCAACCATCAGGCCGTAGCCTTCCTCGAGCCCCCACACGCCACCCGACACGCCGGCATCGAGGAAGCCGATGCCGTGTCGCGCGAGCTCCACCCCGCGGCGCTGCGAATCACGGTAGAGCGCATTGCCGCCGTCGATCACGAGGTCGCCGCTCGCCAGCTTCGCCGCGAGCAGCGCGATGTTTTCCTCGGTCGGGCGGCCGGCCGGCACCATCAGCCACAGGATGCGTGGCGCCGGGAGCGCCGCGACGAGCGTCCCGAGCTGCCCGTGGATGCGGATCGCGGGCTCGTCCGCGAACGCAGCGGCATCGGCGGGGTCGAGGCTGAAGCCGTCCACTGCGATTCCGTGCCGCGCGAGGCGCCGCGCCATGTTGCCGCCCATGCGGCCGAGTCCAACGAGGCCGACTTGCATCGGCTGATGGTAGCGCGATGCGGGCACGCGCGCAGGCGCCGCCGCCGCCCGCAGGCGGCGACGGCGCCCCGCAAGGCCCCGCTGCGCCTCAGCGGGCGGCCGTGCGGATCATCGAACGGTCGTGCAGCGCCGTGAGCAGCGGCCGGTTCACGTCGCCCACGGCCTTGTCGACCGCCGCGGCGATGCAGGCCTGGCGCTGCGCATTCGCGCTGATGCCGCGTTCGCCATTGCCCGGGCAGACCTGTTTCGCTGCCGCGGTGATGCGCGAATAGAGCTGCTTGGCGCCGGCGGGCGACGAGACGTTGAGGTCGTGGAAGAACACCGTCTTCGAGGGCAGGTCGGCTGCGTTCGCCGCCAGAGCCGCCAGGCAGAAGAGGGTCGCGATGGTCTTGTTCATGTGAGTCTCCTCAAGTGGGTGGTAGCCATGTTTCGATCACGGCTGCACTCTTTCGCGACGCGGGGGCCAAAGTCCTGACGGCCCCCCGATGTTTCGCTGAAGCTTGGCAGATGGATTCCTGAATGGCGGCGAATCAAGCCCTTACATCGCCCTCCAGGCGGCCTATACTCGATCTGCGCGGTGTGTTTCGGGGTGCAGGCGATGGAGCGCGGCCAGCCAAGCGGGCGATTTCGCGTCGGTGACTGGATGATCGACCCCGCGATCGACGAAATCGCGACGGGCGATCGCACCCACAAGCTCGAACCGCGCACCATGCGCCTGCTCGTGACGCTCGCCCAGGCGGGTGGCGACGTGGTCAGCGGCGAGCGGCTGCTCGATGAGGTCTGGTCGGGCGTGGTGGTCGGGCCGGCCTCGGTCTACCAGTCGGTCTCGCAGTTGAGGAAGGTCCTCGGCGACAGCGACGCGGCCCCGCGTTACATCTCGACGGTGCCCCGCAAGGGCTACCGGCTGATCGCACCCGTCGAGTGGCTCGCGGCGCCGGGCGCGCCGGTCGTGGTGGCCGACCCCGTCGCCGCGCCATCCGCTTCCGACTCGGGTACCCCTGCGCGGCGCAGCGGCGACCATCCGGCCCGTCGCAGCGGCGACCAGCGGCGGCGCCAGTGGACGCGCGGGCTGGCGGCCGTGGTCGCGGCCGCCGCGCTCGGGGCCCTCGCCTGGTGGCAATGGCCGCGGACCGGATCGCCGACGATCGCCGTGATGCCGTTCGTCGACATGAGCCCCGAAGGCGGCCAGCAGGTCTTCAGCGACGGGCTCACCGAGGAACTCTCGAACTGGCTCGCGCAGTCCACCGGCATGCGGGTCGTGGCGCGCACGTCGGCCTTCGCCTTCCGCGGCCGCGACGAGGACGTGCGCAAGATCGGCCGCGAGCTCGCCGCCTCGCACCTGCTGGAGGGCTCCGTGCGGCGCAGCGCCGACCGCGTGCGCGTCACGGCACAGCTCGTCGACACGCAGACCGGCTACCAGGTGTGGTCGCAGTCGATCGACCGGCCGTTCGTCGATGTGGTCGCGATCCAGGATGACATCGCCCAAGCGGTCACGGCGGCGCTCGAGCGGCGCCTGACGCCGCAGGACCGGCAGAAGATCGCCGCGCGCAGCCCGTCGAGCGCCCGTGCCTACGAGCTTTACCTGCTCGCGAACGAGGCCTACCGGGCACGCACCGCGCGGGACAACGCGCGTGCCATCTCGCTCTATGACGGTGCGCTCGCGCTCGACCCGCGGTTCGCACTCGCACTGGCCGGGCGGGCCGCCGCGCGGATCAACGACATCTACCTGGCCGGGGCGTCGCGCGCCGCGGCGCTCGCCGACGCCGGGGCATTCATCATGCGGGCCGTCGCCATCGCGCCCGGCATGCCCGAGGTGCTCGCCGCGCGTGCGACGTTGCGTCGCGAACAGCGTCGCTACGAGGCGGCGATCGCCGATCTCGATCGCGCCATCGCGGCCAACCCCAACAGCGTCGACGCACTCACCGAACGCGGCCGCCTGTACGAATCCCTCGGCAGGCCGCGCGACGCGCTGCTGAGCGTCGAGCGCGCCGTCGGGCTCGACCCGCTCGACTTCCTGCGGCACGTGGACCTGTGCAGCGTGCGCCTGGACCTTGGCCAGTTCGAAGCCGCGGATGCAGCCTGCGCGCGCGCGCGCGCGCTCGAGGCACAGGGGCCGTGGAGCACGCTCGAGACGGCGTACCTGCACCTCGAGCAGGGCCAGCTGGACCGAGCCTGGCGCTGGCTCGAGCTCGCCGGTGCGGAGCGGCCGCACGATGCCGTGCTGCTCGGCCTGCGGGCCGAGCTGTTGTGCCAGCTCGGGCTGGCGGATGAGGCGCGCGCACTGCTCGAGGGCGCGCGCGCACAGGCCGATGACCGCGAGCGGATCGACATCGGCATCGGCCAGGCGATCCTGCTGCGCAGCGGCGCGAAGGCACTCGCGAGCTACCTGGCCGCTTCGTCCCTGGCGTCGTCGCCGCGTGCCGAGATCCTGTTGAATGCAGCGAATCTCTCGCTGATGGCGGGTGACGCGGGCGCGGCCGCGATGCTGGCGGCGCGCGCGCGCGCGGCCGCGGACTTCGACCCGTCCATCGTCGCCGGTCCCGACTACATCCGGGGCGGTACCGCCGCGGCGCCGCTCCTGATCCACCTGGCCAGGCTGCGCGCGGACGAGGCGGCGGCACAGCAGGCGGGCACGACGCTCGCGACGGCACTCGCGGCCATGGAGCGCAACGGCGAGGCGGGCTACGGGTTGCGCGTCATGCTCGCGGAGTCACAGGCCCTCGATGGGCACCCCGAGGCGGCCGTCGAGTCGCTGCGCGAAGCCTTCGCCCGCGGCTGGCGGGGCGTCGCCTGGATCGATCATTCCCCGTGGCTCGCGCCGCTGCGCGAGCGCGCCGATTGCCGGGCGCTCGAGACGCGGATCGCGCGTGCCAACGACAGCCTGCGAGGACCCGTGCGCGCGAGCCTCGCGCAGGCCGCGTCAGCGCCCGCCCGGCCCGTCGAGGCCCAGCTGGCTGCCGACCAGGTTCCATAGCGTCAGCGGATACTTGGGCCGCGGAGGGCGGCCGGTGCCGATGCCGCCCGCCGCGGCGATCGGGGGTGTCGCGGCGATCATCGCGGCGTTGATCCCGTAAAACACGTCCGCGGCCGAGGCGGCATCGATGCGGCCGCCGAGATGACGCTCGAGGCTCGCCTCGAACTCCGCGATCAGCGCTTCAATCCGTGAATCGGGCATGGCCGGTCTCCTTGACATCCTGTTGGAGCGTACGGCGGCCATTTGCCATAAAGCGCGCCGTCGCACAAGGCCGACACGCCGTCCGCCGAGTTGCGCTAAATTGCCGACCTTGAAGCGGACAATAAAAAAGAAGGCGGCCCTGATCGCCGCGCTGGGGACTGCCTTCGTCACGCTGGCGGCTGCGGCGCAGAAGGCGGTGCATCCCGCCGCCGGTCTCATCGAGCAGGGCGCCATCGCGATGCGCTCCGACCCGGACGCGAGCAAGCGGGACGCCGAAGCGGCCCTGGCCGCGCTGCGCAGGCAACCGGATGTCGATCTCGAGATCCGTGCCCGCCTGCTGCTGTGTGACTACCAGTCCGAGCGTGACCAGCGGGCGCTCGATGCGGAAGTGGCCCGGATCGCGGCGCTCCTGCCGCATAGCGGCCGGCCGGGACTCAGGGCGGGCATGCTGGTGTGCCAGGGCGAAATGCGCGAGACGCTGGGTGACAACGCGCAGGCGCTCGCCTTCTACGAACAGGCCGTGCGCGTGGCCTCCGAGGCGCACGACGACGAAATGATCGCGGGTGCGCTCTTCTCGCGCGGCTATGTACTTGGCCTGCAGGGCGAGTATGCGCTCGGCCTCGCCGACCTGCGCCGCTCGCAGGGCCTCTATGAAACGCTCGGCCTGCGCCATCATTCGATCACGGCGATGAACGGCATCGCCATCCTCTACAACCGCATGGGTGACTACGCGCAGGCGCGCGACATCTATTCCTCGGCGCTCACCCAGCAGCGCGAGGCCGGCCTGCAACGCGAGCAGGCGGTCACGCTGCACAACCTCGGCCGCGCACACGAATACCTGCAGGAGTGGACCGAGGCCCGCCGCGCGTTCACGGAGTCGCTGGCGATCAACCGGGAGATCCACTACGCGCGCGGCCAGGCCTACGCCTTGCGCGGCCTCGCGGCCGTCGAGAACGGGCTCGGCAACTGGGGCAGTGCGCTCGGGCTGCTGGGGCAGGCCACCTCGCTGCAGCAGGCAACCCCCGACGCGCGGCTGCGTGCGCAGATCGAACTCGCGCGCGGCATCGCGCTCAACGGCCTGGGCGACTTCGACGCAAGCGCCGCGGCGTTGCGGGCCGCGATCGGGACCTTCCGCAGCGGCGAGGCGCGCGGCGAACTCGCGGCGAGCTATGCGGAGCTCGCGGCCGTCGAGGCGGCCCGCGGCGACTGGCGCAGCGCCTACACGCAGCTCGCACTCGCCAAGCAGGTGAGCGAGCGGCTGCTGCGCAACCAGATCGACCAGCGCTTCGCGACCTTGCGCGTCGAGTTCGATACCGCATCGAAGGAGGCGGAGAACGCGCTGCTGTTGCGGGACATCCGCGAGAACGAGCGGGCGCTGGCGCAGAGCCGCGCCGTACGCCGGCTGCAGGCCGTCGTGATTGCGCTCGCGACCCTGCTCGTGCTGCTGCTCGCGACCCTCGCATTGCACCAGCGGCGCTCCACGCTGCGCATGCGCAAGCTCGCGCACACCGACGAGCTCACCTCGGCGCCGAACCGGCGCGCGGTACTCAACCGCCTCGCCGCCACGCTAACCAGCGAAGCCGCCGGGTCCTGCACCATCCTGATCACCGACATCGACCATTTCAAGGGCATCAACGACCGCTACGGCCATCCGGTAGGCGACGAAGTCCTGAAGGTCATGGCGCAGGCGGTACGCGACGACCTGCGCGAGCCGGCCTTCTTCGGGCGCCTGGGGGGCGAGGAGTTCCTGGTGGTGCTGCCGCAAACTGCGCTGGCCGAGGGGCGAGCCACCGCCGAGCGGTTGCGCGAGCGCATCGCGGCGATCGACCTCTCGCACATCTGCCCGGTCGGCAGCGGCATCACGGCGAGCATCGGCGCCACGGTATCCGCGCCGGGCGACACGCCGAGCACCATGTTGCAGCGTGCCGACGAGGCGCTCTATGCGGCCAAGCGCGCGGGGCGCAACGCCGTGCGCGTCTGCGCGCCGGCCGAGGCGGGCTCAATGCCGCTCGCGAATCGCGCGCCCGGCCATGCGGTCGACGAGCCGGGGCGCCAGCAGCTTCAGGACGCGGCCGGCCCGTCCGCGTAGCGATGTCAGCAGCAGGCGGTCGCGCCTCGCCATCGCGCGGTGGATCAACCGCGCGCATTCCGCGGCCGTCATGATGCGCGCCACCCGGAGCGGGCTGTCGCCGAGCGGCTGGCCGTCCGGGCCGAGCGCCCGCTTGTGGATCTCGCTCAGCACGAAGTCGGGGGCGATGATGGTCACGGCCACGCCGCGGGAGGCGATCTCGATGCGCAAGGACTCGTAGAAGCCCACCAGCGCATGCTTGCTCGCCGCATAGGCCGTTCGTTCCGGTACGCCCGTGAACCCCGCCAGGCTGGCGATCGGGACGATGAGGCCGCGTGCGCGCACGAGCTGCGGCAGCGCCGCGGCCGTCAGCCACACGTTGCTGTGGAAATTGAGCCGCATCAGCTGTTCGAATACCCCGAGGTCGGCCAGTGCGTCGAAGCGGCTCCACATGGTGCCGCCCGCGTTGGCGACGAACACGTCGAGCGCGCCGAAGCGTGCGACGGTGGCCGCGATGAGCGCCTCGCAGGCCGCGCGATCGGTGACGTCCGTCGGCATCGATGCAGCTTCGGCACCGAGGGCACGACACTCGGCCGCAACCGATTCGAGCCGCCCGGCGTTGCGGGCGGCCAGCGCGAGCCGCGGCCGCTCGCGGGCGAGCGACAGTGCGAGGGCGCGGCCGATCCCCTCCGAGGCCCCGGTGATCAGGATGGTCTTGCCGCGGAAGCGCATGGCGGCAACGCTACCACCCGGCGGGGCGAGCCACTATCCTTGCGCGGATGTCCATCGCGCCCGGCGTAGCGCGCGTGCTCGCCCCCAATCCGTCGATGATGACCGGCCCGGGTACCAACACCTGGCTGCTCGGCGACCCGCCCGTGGCCGTGCTGGATCCGGGGCCGGATATTCCGTCGCACGTGGAGGCGATCCTCGCCGCGGCACCGCGCCTCGAGACGATCTTCGTCACCCACACGCATCGCGACCATTCGCCCGCGGCGACGACGCTCAAGGCGCGCAGCGGCGCCCGCCTCGTGGGGCGCGCGCCGCCGCGCGACGGCCTGCAGGATGAACGCTTCGTCCCGGACGCGGTTCCCGCGCGTGACGAGATCTTCGCGGCCGGCGGGCTGCGATTGCGCGCGATCGACACGCCCGGCCATGCCTCGAACCACGTGTGCTGGCTGCTCGAGGGCGACGGGCTCCTCTTCTCCGGCGATCACGTCCTCGAAGGAGTGACGCCGGTGATCCTCGTGCCCGACGGGGATCTCGCGGCCTACCTCGACGCGCTCGAGCGCCTGAAGCACTACCCGCTGCGCGCCATCGCGCCCGGCCACGGGCGCCTGATCGGGGAACCGCTGCGTGAAATCGACCGCGTGATCGCGCACCGCCTCGCGCGCGAGGCGAAGATCGTCGCGGCGCTCGCGGCCCGCGGTGCGGCGACCCTCGATGAGTTGCTCGTCCCGGTCTATGCCGACGTGCCGGCGGACCGCCACGCGCTCGCGCGCATGACGCTCGAGGCCCATCTCATCAAGCTCGAGCGCGAGGGCAGGGCGGCGCGCGATGGAACCCTCTGGCATGGCCGCTGAACCGCGTGCCTCGCGCCATCTCGCCGTCGAGCTCGCGCGGGTCGACCTCGACCGTGGTGGCCGCGCCGTGCTGCGCGACATCGACTGGCGCATCGCGCCGGGCGAGCGGTGGCTGCTGCTCGGCGCCAACGGCGCGGGCAAGACGCAATTGCTGAAACTGGTCGCGGGTGCCGTCTGGCCCAAGCCGACGGGCCGCGAGCGCCGGCGCTACCGCCTCGGGCGCACCTGGCAGGCCACCGCCGAGGATGCGCTCGGCGAGATCGCCTACCTCGGGCCCGAGCGCCAGGATCGCTATCACCGCCATGGCTGGAACACCACCGTCGAACGCGTCGTCGCGACCGGGCACTTCCGCACCGACATCCCGCTCGACCCGCTCGATGACCGTGCACGCGCCGCCGTGCGGCGCGCGCTCGCGCGGCTCGGCATCGGCCGACTCGCAACCCGGCGCTTCCTGGCACTGTCCTACGGCGAACGGCGCCTCGTGCTGATTGCGCGCGCGCTCGCCGCTCGGCCGCGCCTGCTGCTGCTCGATGAGCTCTTC
The DNA here is from genome assembly GCA_964600535.1 of uncultured Steroidobacteraceae bacterium. Lineage (GTDB taxonomy): Bacteria > Pseudomonadota > Gammaproteobacteria > Steroidobacterales > Steroidobacteraceae > CADEFQ01. The sequence continues at coordinate 9,769 of CAZRLI010000020.1, forward strand.
ACCGGACTCGACGCCGCCCATCGCGCGCGCGTGCGCGCGTGGCTCGAAGGCACGGCGCGCTCGCAGCTCCCCTGGGCGCTGGCGGCGCATCGCGCGGCGGACGTGCCCCGGGCGGCGACCCATGCACTGCTGCTCGATCGCGGGCGCATTGCCTGGCGCGGCCCGATCGCCCGTGCCCCGCTGGCGCGGTGGTTCGGGCGGGAGGCGGCAGCGCACCGCAAGGCCCGGCGCGCGGCGCGCCGCGCCGTGGCCGGGCGGGTGCTCGTGCGCCTCGCGGGAGCCGATGTCTACCTCGACGGGGTGCGCGTCCTGCGCGCGCTAGATTTCGTATTGCGCGCGGGCGAATGCTGGGTGGTGCACGGCGGCAACGGGTCGGGCAAGACGACGTTGCTGCGCACGCTCTATGGCGACCATGGTGTCGCCAGCGGCGGTGTCGTCGAGCGCGACGGCGTCGAGCCGGGCATCGCGCTCGAAGCCTTCAAGCTGCGCGTCGGCTTCGTCGCACCCCACCTGCAGACCGAACATCCGCGGCATCTCACGGTGGCCGAGGTCGTGCAGTCCGGCGCGTACGCCAGCATCGGGCTCAACGAGCGCGCCAGCCGCGCCGAGCGCGCGGCCGCGGTGGCCGCGATGCGCGAGTTCGGTGTGCTGCGCCTGGCGGCGCGCACGCTCGGGGAGCTGTCGTACGGCCAGTCGCGCCGCGTGCTGTTCGCGCGCGCCGCGATGGGCCGGCCGGGCCTGTTGCTGCTCGATGAGCCATTCTCGGGACTCGATCCGCCGACGCGCGCCGACCTGGTGCGCCGGCTCGAGCGGCGCGCCGCGGCGGGCGCCACCATCGTCATCGCGACCCACCATCGCGAGGAATGGCCCGCGTACGCCACCCACGAGCTCGAACTGCGCCGCGGCGCGGTTCGATTTGCGGGACCGAAACGCCCATGATTCCGGCCAGGGCCCTCGTCATGCCGGTGGCGGCCCTCTTCGTCATGGCATGCATCGCGGGCTGCGCACCGCGTGGCGGGCCGGCGGTTCCCCTGGCGGTGCCGGGCGGCAACATGCCGCCCATGCCGCCGCTTGCGCCCGCCGATGCACGAGTCGAACCCGCGGCACTGGAAGCCGCGGCAATCGAGGCGCAGCGGCGGGATGCCGCTGCGCTGCTCGTGGCGCGCAACGGCCATGTGATCTTCGAGCGGTACTGGCGCGGCACCCGCTACGCCTCGCCGGTCGAAGCGGGCGCCTGGCAGGGCGTGGTCGACACCCTGCTCGCGGGGGCGCTCGCCGAAGACCGGCGGCCACTGCACGGCGACGCGCCACCCGATCCGGCGCGCATCGCGCAGGCCGCCGGCATGCCGTACGAGGCCTACCTCTCGAAACGCCTGTGGCGACCGATCGGCGCCTTCGACGCGGTGCTGGCGCCCGGCCTGCGGGCCGCGCAAGGCGACTGGATCCGCATCGGGGAGCTGCTCGCCAACGACGGGGTGTACCAGGGCGAGGAGGTCGTGCGCCCCGGCTGGGCGAGGCAGGTGCTCGCACGGTTCGCGGTGCAGGGCGAGGCCGCGCCCCTCGCGTCGGTCACCGACCTGTATCGCCTGCCGGGCGCCGGGGCAGCGAGCCTCTGGGTGGTGCCGTCGCTGCGACTCGTCATCCTGCGGACGGGCGGTGATTTGGCGCAGGGCGATACGGCCGACGATGCGAGAATCGCGCAGTTCGTGCTTCGGGGCGTGATGGATCGCCCCGGCCGCGAAGCAGGCGGCGAGGGTGTGCCGGATCCGGCGACGCTCGTGCCTGCGCACTGACGGGCGAGAGGAAGGCCATACTTGAAACCACTGCTGACGCTGTTCATCGTGTGCGTCATCGACGTGCTCGGCTTTGGCGTGATCGTGCCGCTGATACCCTACATCGGCTCGCGGTTCGATGCCTCGCCCGCGCTCATCACCGCGATCCTCGGGATCCACGCCCTGTGCCAGCTGATCGCCGCCCCGGTGTGGGGCCGGCTCAGCGACCGCTTTGGCCGCCGCCCGATCCTGGTGTTCTCGCTCGCGGGGGCCTGCGTGTCCTACGCGATCCTCGGCTTCGCGCCCGACATCGCCTGGGTGCTCGCCTCGCGTGTCCTCGGTGGCCTGATGGCAGGCAATATTTCCGCGGCCATGGCCTACGCCTCCGACATCAGCACGCCACAGGACCGCGCCAAGTCGCTCGGCACCGTCGGCGCGGCGATCGGCATCGGCTTCATGCTCGGGCCCGCGATCGGCGGACTGCTCGCGGGCGAGAACCTCGCCACCGCGAGTTTCGTGCGCCCCGCGCTGGTGTCGATGGCGCTATCGATGTTCGCCATCGCACTGGTCGTCCTGCGCCTGCCGGAGAGCCACACGGACGAGCAGCGCGCGCGTGCCGCGCTCGAGGCGGGCAGGCGACGCACGCCGCTCGCGCTGTTGCGCGACCTGCCCGCGCTGCGCTTCGTGACGCTCGCGGCCCTCTGCATCGCGATCGCGCAGGCGATCTTCGAGTCGATCTTCGCCCTCTGGGCGCTCGCGCGCTTCGGCTACGGGCCGCGCACGGTGGGCCTGTTCATGTTTGCCCTGGCGATCGTGCCGGTGGTGATGCAGGGCGGGCTCGTGCGCGTGCTCGTGCCGCGATTCGGCGAGTACCGCGTGGCCTACGCCGGCATCGCGGCCTTCGTCACCGGCATGGCGATCGCGGCGACGGCGCCTGGCATCGAGGTCGCGATCGTCGGGCTGGCGATCTGTGGCGCGGGCTCGGGTGCCTTCAACCCGACCGGCTCCGCGCTCGCCTCGAAGCAGGCCGGCGAGGGCAACCGGGGCAGCGTGCTCGGCACCTACCAGTCGAGCAGCAGCCTCGGGCGCGTCATCGGGCCGTTCCTGTCGGGCGCCGTGTTCGCGCGTTTTGGCGCGGGGGCACCGCTGCTGCTCGGGGCGCTGATCGCCGCGCCCGCCGCGCTCGCGATCGCGTTGTCGCGGCGCGACGCGCTGCGTGCCGGCGCGCCCTAGCGTGGACAGGCCCTAG
>CAZRLI010000021.1:0-12759 GCA_964600535.1 uncultured Steroidobacteraceae bacterium
CTCGAGATGTCTCGCCAGCGGTTGCGGCCGTCGCTCGATGAATCGAGCCACATCGCCTGCCCGCGCTGCTCGGGCATCGGCAGCATCCGCAGCGTCGAGTCCATGACGCTCGCGATCCTGCGCCTCATCGGCGAAGAGATGCGCAAGGACCGCACGGCACGCGTGATCGCCGAAGTGCCGGTCGACGTCGCGACCTACCTCATCAACGAGAAACGCGACTGGCTGCGTACGCTCGAGGACAAGAGCGACGTCGAGCTCGTGCTCGTGCCGAACAACAACATCGAGACGCCCGAGTACTCGATCCGCCGCCTGCGCCATGACGAGGTGGACCAACCCGAGTTCCGTCGCGCGTCCTACAAGATGCCGACGCCAGCGGCGGTGCCGGACCCGACCACCGGCCAGCAGAAGCCGCAGGAAGCGCCCGCCGTACCGACTTTCCAGCCGACGACGGCCGCGCCGGTCGTGGTGGCGGACACGGCGCCGGCGGCTGCGCCACAGGCGGCAGAGAGCGAAGCGCCGGCCAGCGGTTTCTGGGGCCGGATCATGCGCTGGCTCAGCGGCGGCCCGGCTGCGGGCGCCGCGGAGCGCGCCGCTACACGCAGCAGTGGCGGTGATCGCCAGCGGGACTCGCGTCGCGACCATCGCGATCGCGGCCGTGACCGCGACCGGCACCGGCGCGGCGAACGGGGCGAGCGTGGCGGCGACCGCTCGCGCCATGGCCACGGCCAGGGCGAACGGGATGGCTCGCCGCAGCGCGGCCGCCCGGGAGACGCGAGCCGGCGGGATGGCAGGGACGGCCGCGACCGCCAGCGCTCCCGCGACGGTCACCGTGAGGGCCAACGTGAAGGCCAGCGCGATGGTCAGCGCGATGGTCAGCGCGACGGGCAGCGTGACAGCCAACGGGATCCGCAGCGCGAGGCCCAGCGCCAGCGCGACCGCGAGGTGCAGCGTGAGCGCCAGGCGCAGCGCGATCGCGCGGCCGCCGCGCCCGGGTCGGACAGCGCGGAACAACCCGTGGAAGGCGGCACCGGCCCCGAGCAGGTGGCGGCCGGCGCGGGCCCGCAGGGCGAGGAACGCGGCGAGCGCCGTTCGCGTCGTCGCGGCCGTCGCGGCCGCCGCGGCGGCCGGGACCGCGGCGAGCGTGAAGCGTCGGGCACGCCGGGTGATGACAACGCGGCCGTCGCGGGCGGGTTGGCACCGTCCGGCGGCGAGCAGACGCGTGAATTCGACTTCGCGGCCGAACAGCCGCGCGAACCGCAGGCACCGCGCGAAGCCGAATCGCGTCGCGACGCGGAACCGCGGCGCGAACACGCCGAAGCTCCCCCGTCGCCGCCTGCAGCGGCACCGGAATCGAAACCCTACGTCGTCTGGTCGTCCAGGCCGGCGAGCTTTTCATCCTCCCCGGGCCAACCGGCGTCCGGCCCCGGTCGGGACGAGTAAGCGCCGCGGGCGGCTTCCGCGGGCTGATCAGCGCGCCAGCGCCCTGATCAGCCCGCGCGCACCACTTTCGGCGAGGTCGACCACCAGGTTGAAGTCGCCCGCGCAGCCGTAGTAGGGATCGGGTACTTCCAGTCGCCCGGTCTCGGGCGCGAATTCGAGGAACAGCTTCACCCGCTCGCGGGCGCCGCGCGGCGCCCGTGCGCGCAGGTCGGCAAGGTTGCGCTCGTCCATGGCAAGCAGCAGGTCGAAGTTCGCAAAGTCAGCCTGTTCCACCTGGCGCGCCCGCAGGCCCGACAGGTCGTAGCCGCGACCGAACGCGGCCTGCTGCGTGCGCCGGTCCGGTGGCGAACCGACGTGGTAGTCGGCCGTGCCGGCCGAATCGGCGCGCACCACGAGCTGCGGCGCCTCGCGGCCAGCAAGGGCACGAAAGACGCCCTCCGCAGTGGGCGAGCGGCAAATGTTGCCCAGGCAGACGAACAGGATATCCACGTTCCCGCCAGTATACGGGCGGCGTCGGCCGCACCGGCTAGTGGCCGAGCGCCTGGCGCAGCGCTGCGATCTCCGAGGCTGACTCCGCGATGATGCGTTCGAGGCCTGCGCGATCGAGGTCGAGGCGCGTGACCGCCTGCACGCCCTGCAGGTTGAGCTCGAGCGAATCGGGCCATTCGTGGAACGAGGCCAGCAGGTCGCCCACGAGCAGCACATCCGTCAGGTCCGGCGGACCATCATGTTCGCGAAAGACCTGGTCGTGCCCGTGCACGGCGTCGACGATTTCGTCGGCCATTTCCCAGTTCTCGAGGATCGCCTTGGCGACATTGGTGTGCCAGTCGCTGACGACCTGGCCGTAGGCCGCCGCGTCGCCGAAGAGTGCCGGGAAGTTGCGCGCGCGGGTCAGCAGGTAGAGGCGCCCGATGCCGTGCAGCAGGCCTGCTAGCAGCGCCGTGTCGGGATTGACCCGCGCAAACTTCTTCGCGACCACGTTCGACATCGCCGCCACGAGGGTGCTGCGCTTCCACAACTGGCTGAGCGGTTGCTCGAGGCCCTTGAGTTCCTCGGCGCGGGTCAGCTGCGACATCGCGAACGACACGGCGGCGCTGCGCACCACATTGAAACCGAGGCGCGTGATGGCGGTTCGCAGGTCGTTGACCTGGCGGCCGGAAACGTTCAGCGCCGCGGAGTTCGACATGCGCAGCACCCAGGCCGCGAGCGCCGGCTCCGAGCCGACCAGGCGCACGATCGTGTCGGGCCGCACGTCGTCGTCGGCGAGCGCACGCTGCACGCGGATCGCGACGTCCGGAAAGCTCGGCAGTTCGATCCTGCCGCTCGACAGTTCCCTGGCCAGCGCCTGCACGAATTCGAAAGCCCCACCTTCCCCGGGGGCGGCTGCTGCGATCTGGGTCGCTGTATTCACTGGGAACTCCTCGGCGTCGATCGAATGGCTAGGATCCGAGTACGCCGCGCAATGCCGCGATCTCGGCCTCCGATTCCTGGATGATGGTCTGGTGCACCACGCTCGTCAGTCCGAGCCGCGCACACGCGGCACTCCCCGCGATGGCGATCTCGATGTCCCGCCTGGCACGCACCGCGCGATCGAGGACCACCCCGGCGCGCAGGACCTCGCCCAGGCCCGGCGGACCATGGCCGTCGCGGTCCGGCTGGCCGAGTGCGCAGACCGCCTCGATGATGGCCTCCGACACCCGCCAGCCCTCGAGCAGCGCGCGGGCGATGCTCGCCTCCCATTCGCGCTGGATGTCCGCGAGGGCTTCCTCGCTCGGCTGCAATCCCGGGCAGGCCGCAGCGCGCGTGCGGATATAGAGGGCGCCGACACCGTGCAGCAGTCCTGCAAGGAGCGCGGTATCCGCGTTGACGCGCGCCAGCCGCCGTGCGATGACGAAGCACAGGGTGGATACCGAGACACAGCGCAACCACAGGTCATGCAGTTGCGGCTCGATGTCCCGCAGGGACTTCGCGGCCGTGATCTGGTTGACGGCAAAGGCAATCGTCAGGGTACGCACGAAGTCGAGGCCGACGCGCGCGATCGCCGAGCGCAGTTCGAGCACCGGCTTGCCGCCGGGATTCAGGATCACCGAATTCGCGCACTGGATGATGCGGCCCGCGAGCACCGGTTCGGCACCGACGGCCCGCACCACCCGCGAAGGCGTCACGTCCTCGTCGGCGAGGACCCGCTGCACCTGGGTCGCCACGTCCGGGAAGCCCGGCAACATGACGCGCCCCCCGGCCAGTTCCTGTGCCAGCGTTCGCGCCAGCGACAGCGCAAGAGCTTCGTGCGCAGCACCCGCGCCCGTGGCCTGCGCTCCGCCTGGATTGACCATAACTTCCTTAACCGGGTGCTCTGGCCCGGGTTCTGGCAGTTATCGGCCGAAACGCAACGCGCCTTTAGCGCCGGGCATCAATTTGCGCCGCGCGGCCCGTGCAATCGCACCGCGAGTTCTGCTTCATGCCGGCTCATGCCACAGGTCGACATGAGATCTTCACGGCTCGCTCCATTGCGGGCAAGGCGCAATGCAATCTCGTAGCTGCGTGTCGTCGAGTTCTGGGGCTGCGGGGACGCAGCCTCTCGCGGCCGCCTCTCCAGGTGCGAGCGCAACCCCGTGATCACCTCCAGCCCCCCGGCCTGGGATGCCGACAGGTCGCGCAATTCAGCGAGCGTCAGATCCATCTGTTCGAACAGCCTCTGTACATCCCGCTGCACCGACTTGCGCAGGCGCGCCATGTTGATCGCCTGGACACCGGTGGCGAAGCCCGGCACGACGATTGCCAGCGCCATCGCCCAGAACACGTAGTCGGATAGAATCATGCACACTGCTCCTGTGATGCGGTTCACACCAGCGCCAGCGCACCGGCGCTCCTGCCACCCGGTCGCAATTCGGTGCAGGAAACATGCCATGCTGGATGAAGTTCAGGGCGATGCGTCGGATACTGAATCACGCGACGTCGCATCCACTTTCGGGGTCGAAGACTCGACCAGCGATGGCGCCGTGCCCGACAGCCCGGTCACGACGAGCAGGACACGTCGATTCTGGTTGCGTCCCTCGGCGGAATTATTCGGCGCCGCCGGCCGGAACTCGCCGAAGCCGAGCACTGCAAGTCGCTGCGGGGCGATGCCGCGCGTGCTCATGATGTGCACGACGGTCGCCGCGCGGGCCGCCGACAGCTCCCAGTTGGATGGGTAGGCGCGGGTTCGAATGGGAACATCATCGGTGTGGCCCTCGACTCGCACTGGATTGGGGAAGCGCGCAAGAGCATCCGTCAGTCGCTCAATGATCGAATGGGCGTCCTTCGACAGCGACGCGGAGGCACTGCCGAACAGGATATCCGTGCGAATCTCCACTTCGACGCGATCGACGAACCGGCGCACCACCACCTGTTTCCCGTCGACCAGGTCCTGCATGGCGCGCTCGACATCTTCGGCGACCTTGTCGAGCATCTGTCCCCCGGCATCGGCCGGCGGGGCACCGCCCAGGTTCTGGCCTGATTTCGCCATGGAACGCGGGCCGTTGAAGTGCGGCCTTTCCTCCGCGATCGGCACGGCCTCGAGCATCTGTCGTGGCTGCCCGGCGAGCGTCTGCTGGGCAACCAGCGATACCGCGAGGTCGGCGCCCGAACCAACCTGCTTTGACCCGACCTGTACCGGTTCCAGGGTCCGCGGCGTTCCGCGGAACGCGGCCACCAGCGAGTCAGACAGGACGCGGTACTTGCCCTCGTTGACAGACGAGATCGCATACATGACCACGAAGAAGGCCAGCAGCAGTGTAATGAGATCGCCGTAGGGGATCGCCCACGCTTCGTGATTGGCGTGTTCTTCGTGTCTCTTCTTCCTGCGGTTCATCTGCGCGCCGTCAGCCGTGCATGAAGCTCTGCAATCGCGCTTCGATCGCGCGCGGATTCTCCCCCTGCGCGATGCCGATCATTCCCTCGATGATCATCTCCCGCACCTGAGTCTGCGCGGCGATCGCGCTCTTCAGCTTCGATGCCATCGGCAGGAATACGAGGTTTGCAAGGCCGATCCCGTAGATCGTGGCCGTGAACGCGGCCGCGATGCCCTTGCCGAGCTTGCTCGGGTCGGCAAGGTTCTGCATGACCGCCATCAACCCAAGCACCGCGCCAATGATGCCTAGCGTCGGTGCATAGACTCCCATGCCCTCGAAGACCTTGGCGCCGGCCGTGTCCGCGTGCTCGCGTGAAGACAGCTCGACTTCGAGGGTACCGCGCAGCGCATCGGGCTCGCTGCCGTCGACCACGAGCTGGAGACCCTTCTTCAGGAATGGATCAGTCTCCTTCTCGATCACCGGCTCGAGGCCGAGCAACCCCTGCTTGCGCGCGATGTTGCTCCACTCGACCATTTTTGCAATCGTCGCCCTGGCGTCGAGCTTTGGCGGGCTGAAGACCCACCGAGCGATGTTCATCGCGTGCTTGAACACCGGCAACGATGTCTGCACGAATATTGCCGCAATCGTGCCGACCACCACGATCATGAACGCCGCCGAGGAGCCGAGAGCCGCAATGCCGGCGCCCTTGAGCACCGCGCCTGCCAGTATCGCAACGGCGGCGAGTACGAAGCCAGTCAGCGAGAGAACGTCCATCGCGTAGCGTTGCTGCGATCGTCAGAAGTCCGAGCCGGCGAGCCGTGCGCGCAGCCGGATGAGCGCCTGGCCGTGCAGCTGGCACACGCGTGACTCGGACACGCCTAGCACCAGGCCGATCTCCTTGAGGTTCAACTCGTCATCGTAGTACAAGGACATGACCAATCTCTCCCGTTCCGGCAACCCGTCAATCGCCAGTGCAAGGCCCCGGCGAAAATCCTCCTCGGCGGCATCCCTGAAGGGATCCGGGCCCGGATCCACCGCACGGCCGGCCGTCGCGTCGTCGAGGCCGGCGACCTGGCAGTTCGCCGCGTCCTGCACGATCGCGTGGTACTCCTCGAGCGACACCTGCATCCGCGCCGCTACTTCCACGTCCCGCGCCTCGCGCCCGAGCTCGTTCTCGAGCGCGCGCACGGTCGCCGCCACCTCCCGCGCCCGCCGATGCACCGAACGCGGCGCCCAGTCGAGCTTGCGCAGCGCATCGAGCATCGCTCCCCGTATGCGGATCCCCGCATACGTCTCGAAGCTCGCGCCGCGGTCCGGCGCGAAGTGGGCGGCCGCCTCGAGCAGGCCGAGCATGCCGGCCTGGATCAGGTCGTCGACCTCCACCGACGCCGGCAGCCGCCCGGCGAGGTGGTAGGCGATGCGCTTGACCAGTTCGGCGTGCTGCACCACGAGCGCGTCTGCCGCGCGGCGTGCCACGGCACCCGCATATGCACCCGCCGCCATCAGCGCACGACCCGCAGGGTCGCCTCCCGGCGCGCCACCAGGCGCTCCACGAAGAACTCGACGTTGCCCCGTGGCGCATCCGGTACCGGCCACTTATCGACCCGGGTCGCGAGATTCTTGAATGCGCGCGCGGCGGGACTCGACGGAAAACTGTCGAGAACCGTGCGCTGTTCCCGGATTGCGCGCTTGACACAGGGGTCCTCCGGCACTTCGCCGGCAAACTCCAGCGCGACGTCGAGGAAGCGTGCGGTCACGCGCTCGAGGTTGCGGTAGAGTGCCTCGCCCGCGCCGCGCTGGCGGATCATGTTGGCGAGCACGCGGAAATGGCGCACGCCATGACTGCGGCTCAGTACCTTGACGAGCGCATAGGCATCCGTCATCGACGCCGGCTCGTCGCATACCACGACCAGCACCTGCTGGGCGGCCTGCGAGAACTGCAGCACCCCGTGGGAGATCCCGGCGGCGGTGTCGACGATCAGCGTGTCGAGCTGCGTGGCGAGTGCGCTGAAGCCCTGCACCAGCGCGAGATGTTCCGTCGCGCCGAGGCTCGCGAGCGATGCAATGCCGGAAGCCCCCGGCACCACCTTGAATCCCTGCGGTGCATCGAGCACGACTTCGTCGAGCGAGCGCTCCCCGGCGAGGACGTGTGCCATGGTGTACCTGGGCGAGAGGCCGAGGAAGACATCGACGTTGGCGAGCCCGAGGTCGCCATCGAACAGCATCACGCGGCGACCGGCGGCGCCGAGGGCAGCCGCGAGGTTCACCGACACGCTGGTCTTGCCGACCCCACCCTTGCCGCCGGTCACGGCGATCACCTGGACGGGGCGCGGACGCTGGACTGCAGTCAATTGCATGGCACGGATTCCGTCGGATTCAGGCGAGCGCATGGGCGAGGCCTCCGAAGCGGCGCTGCAGCAGGTCCTCGTCCGCTGTCGCGCCCGAGCGTTCCGCGAGCGTCACCGCCCGCACGACCAGCTGGTGCGCGCGCGCCGGCGCGAGGTCCTCGGGGATGCGTTGTCCTTCGCTCACCCAGGTGATCGGCAGGCGTGCGCGGATCAACGCCGAGAGCGTGCCGCCGAGGCTCGTCGCCTCGTCGATCTTGGTGACGATGCAGGCGGCGAGGGTCACGGCGGAGAAGCGCGTGATCACCTCTTCCGCCGCGCCCGCCTGCGCGCTGGCGGCGAGCACCAGCGCCATTTCGAGCCCGCGGTGTGCACCGGCGAGCGCCGCGAGCTTGGCGGCCAGCCGCGGGTCACGCTGGCTGCTGCCGGCCGTGTCGATGAGTACCAGCGGCGTGCCCTCGAGTTGCGCGAGGAGCCGCTCGAGTTCGCGCGGGTGGTCGACTGCGTAAGCCGGGACGCCCAGCAGGCGACCGAGGTTCTGGATCTGTTCCTGGGCGCCGAAGCGCACACCGTCCGTCGACACGAGCGCGAGTCCCTGCGGGCCATGCTCGAGCACACGGCGCGCCGCGAGCTTCGCGATGGCGGTCGATTTGCCGACGCCCGTCGGCCCGACGAACGCCACGCGCCCGCCGCGCGACAGCCACCGGTCCTCGGCCACCGGCAGTTTCTGCGTCAGCACTGCGCGGGCGCGGTGCTGCGCCCGCCCGAAATCGAGGCGCGCGGGCAGATCCGCGACGATCGAGGCCGCGAGGTCGTTCGCGAGCCCGAGCTGGGTCAGCTCGCGCAATACCTCGGCCTGCACCGGGGCGCGGCGCGTGAGGTCGTTCCACGCAAGCGTCGCCAGCTGCCCTTCGAGCAGTCGCCGCAGGTTGCACAGCTCGGCCTGCAGGCCGGACTGCGGCTCGGCCGATGCCCCGATGCCGCCGGCCAACTGCGCGAGCGCCGCCGCAGCCTCGCCGGCGGGGCCATCGGCCGCAACCGCCGGTTCGCTGCCCGGCAGCGGGGTCGCGAGGTCGAAGTCCATCGCCGCGACCACTTCCACGCCGCCTTCGACCCGACGCGTCGAAACGATGACGGCGTCGGGGCCCTGGGCGTCGCGGATCTGGCGCAGGCAAGCGCGCATGTCCTTCGCCACGTAGCGTCTCATGTTCATGTCGTCACTCTTCTTTCAGCCATTCATCGCCCGATCGCCGTCACGAGCCGTACGCGGCGACTGTCCGGAATCTCGTTCCAGGCCAGCACGTGCAGGCCCGGGATGCCCGACCGCAGGAATCTCGCCAGCGTCGGGCGCAGCGTCGGCGGCGTCAGCAGCACCGCCGGCTCGCCACCCGCCTCGACCCGCCGGGCCGCCTCCAGCACCTGTCGTTGCAGGCGCTCGGCGAGTCCCGGTTCGAGGCCGGGTGTCACCGCGCCGCCGCTCGCCCCGGAACCCTGCAAGAGCTGTTCCAGCTCGGGTTCAATGGTGATCACCGGCACCTCTTCGGCGAATCCTGCGATGTCCTGCACGATTTGCCGGCCCAGGGCGACGCGCACCTGCGCGAGGAGCAGGGCCGGATCCTGGGTCCGCAGGGCGTGCTCCGCGAGCGCCTCGACGATCGCACGCATGTTGCGGATCGGGACCCGCTCGGCGAGCAGGCTTTGCAGCACGCGGACCACCACGCTGAGCGGCAACACCTTCGGGATCAGGTCCTCGACCAGTTTCGGCGCGGTCTTCGCGAGGCCGTTGACGAGCTGCTGAACCTCTTCGTGGCCGAGCAGCTCATGCGCATGCTGGCCGACGACGTGCGAGAGGTGGGTCGCGACCACGGTGCCGGGATCGACTACCGTGTAGCCGAGCGACTGGGCGTGTTCGCGCATCGCGGGTTCGATCCACACGGCCTCCATGCCGAAGGCGGGATCGCGCGTGGCGAGGCCCGTGAGGCTCCCGAACACGCGCCCCGGATTGATCGCGAGTTCGCGGTCCACGTGGACGATGCCCTCGCCCACGGTGACGCCCGCGAGGTTGATGCGATAGGCGTTCGGCGCGAGCTCCAGGTTGTCGCGGATGTGGACTGTCTGCACCAGGAAGCCGAGATCCTGCGAGAGCTTGCGCCGCACCCCACGGATGCGCGCCAGCAGGTCGCCCGACTCGCGCGCGTCGACCAGCGGCACCAGCCGGTAGCCGACCTCGAGGGAGATCGCGTCCACGGGACGGACGTCATCCCAGGTGATCTCGCGCGCCTCGGGCGCGGGCACCACTGCCGGGGCCGGTTCGGGTTCCGTCACTGCGGCGGGCGTGCGGCTGCGCCACCAGGCGAGCCCCCCGCAAGCCGTGGCCATCAGCAGGAAGGCGACATTCGGCATGCCCGGCACGATGCCCATGACCCCCAGCAGGCCCGCGGCGATCCACAGGGCCTTCGGGCGGCCAAACAGCTGGCGCGCGACTTCGCCACCCATGTCCTGCTCGCCGGACATGCGCGTCACGATCAGCGCGACCGCCGTCGACAGCAGCAGCGCCGGCAGCTGCGCCACGAGCCCATCGCCGATCGTGAGCAACGCATAGTTGTGTGCGGCATCGCCGATCGACATGTCGTGCATCATCGTGCCGATCGCGAGCCCGCCGATCATGTTGATCAGCAGGATCAGGATGCCGGCGGTCGCATCGCCGCGGACAAACTTGCTGGCGCCATCCATCGAACCGTAGAAGTCCGCTTCCGCCCGCACCTCCGTGCGGCGCCTGCGCGCCTCGTCCTGGCTGATCAGGCCGGCATTGAGGTCGGCGTCGATCGCCATCTGCTTGCCGGGCATCGCGTCGAGGGTGAATCGTGCACTGACTTCCGAGATGCGGCCCGCGCCCTTGGTGACGACGACGAAGTTGACGATGGTGAGGATCACGAACACCACGACGCCGACGACGTAGTTGCCGCCGATCACGAATTCACCGAAGGACTCGATCACGTGGCCGGCGGCACCGGTGCCCTGGTGGCCGTGCATCAGCACGACGCGAGTCGAGGCGACGTTCAGCGCAAGGCGCAGCAGGGTCGCGAGCAGCAGCACTGTCGGGAAGACGCCGAACTCGAGCGGTCGCGCGACATAGAACACCGCCATCACCACCACGATCGAGAGCGCGATGTTGAAGGTGAAGAGCACGTCCAGTGCCAGCGGCGGCAGCGGCACGATCACCATGGCGAGGATCGCCAGAAGGCCGAGCGGCACACCGAGGCCGGACCGCAGCAGCGACTGCAGCGTGGGCATGCGAATGGTCGCGGACTCTGTCATGTGGCGGGTTACCCGGTGGTCAGTGGATGGTGGGAGGCGGCGGCGGGGCCGCGCCGGCCCGGCGCGCCGCGCGCAGCTGGTAGACGTAGGTCAGGACCTGCGCGACCGCCGCATAGAGGGTCGCGGGGATCTCGCTGCCGATATCGACGCTACGATGCAGTGCGCGCGCGAGCGGCGGTGCCTCGACGATCGTGATCCCGTGCTCGCCCGCGATCTCGCGGATGCGGGCGGCGATCAGGTCGGTCCCCTTGGCGACGACGACCGGCGCGCGGGCGCGCCGCTCGTCATAGCGCAGCGCCACGGCAAAGTGGGTCGGGTTGGTGACGATCACGTCCGCGGCAGGGACGTCCTGCAGCATGCGGCCGCGCACGAGCGCCTGTTGCACCTGGCGGATGCGTCCCTTCACCTCGGGCGAACCGTCGGATTCCTTCGATTCCTGGCGGATCTCCTCGCGCGACATCCTGAGCTCCCTGGCATGCCGCCAGAGCTGGTAGGGGACGTCGATCGCGGCGATGAGCAGCAGCGCTCCGGCGAGCCCCAGCACCGTGGTCGCAACGAGCCGGGTCGCATGACCGATCGCCGTCCCGATCGGTTCGCCGCCGAGCGCCAGCAGGTCGCCCGCGCTGCGCCACAGCAGCCAGGCCGCGACCGCCGCGACCAGCGCGAACTTGGCGAATGCCTTGGCGAGCTCGACGACGCCCCGCATCGAGAACATGCGCCCTAGGCCCGCCAGCGGATCGAGGCGCTGGAAGTCCGGCACCAGCGGCTTCCCGGACACGTTCCAGCCGCCTATCGCCAGCGGCGCGACCAGCACGGCGAGCACCACGAGGCCAAAGACCGGCAGGCAGGCCGATCCGGCCTGCCACAGCGAAGCCGACAGCGCCGGGACGAGTTGCCCCTCGTCGAGCGCTTCGGCGCGGGTGAGATCGAGCCCCTGGCGCATCGTCGCCATCAGCGCATGCCCGATCCGTCCACCGAGCACGAGCAGGGCCGTGCCGGCCGCAAGCAGCACGACGCTCGTCGTGAGCTCCTGCGAGCGCGGCACGCGGCCCTCGCGGCGCGCCTCCTCGAGGCGCTTCGGTGTGGCGCGTTCGGTCCGTTCCTGGGCGGTCTGTTCCGACATGCCGGCCGCCTATCGCAGCAGGGTAGCGAGGGTCGCGAAGCCATCGCCCGCAAGCCGCAGGAAGCCGCTCTGCACGGCCGGCAGCGACAGCAGCACCACGACGAGGCCGAAGGCGAGCGTCACGGGGAAACCGACCGCAAAGAGATTGAGCGTGGGCGCCGCGCGACTCATCACGCCGAAAGCGAGGTTCACGACCAGCATCGCGGTCATGCCCGGCAGCGCCACGGCGAGGGCCCCGTAGATCACCTGCCCGCTCCACAGGACCAGCGTCCAGAGCTTGCCGTCGCCGAGGCCGCCGGCGCCGATCGGCAGGCTGCGAAAGCCGCCGGCCAGGGTCTCGATGAGGGCGAGGTGACCATCGAGCGCGAGGAAGGTGAGCACGACCAGCAGGACATACAGCTGCCCGAGCACCGGCGTACTCACGCCACGCAGCGGGTCCTGGTTGAACGCGAATGACAGGCCGATGCTGTTGGCGAGCAGCTGGCCGGCGAGCCCGACTGCGTCGAACACGATCTGCAGCGCAAAGCCGAGCGCCACGCCGATGATGACCTGCTGCAGGGTGATCACCGCGCCCTCGATCGACAGCAGCTCGACGGCGGGCACCTTCACCGACGCGGCGACGAGCGCCGCGCTCGCGATCGCGAGCGCGAGCCGCATGCGGGAAGGAACGTAGCTCGCCCCGAATACCGGTGCCACCATCAGG
>CAZRLI010000022.1:0-12264 GCA_964600535.1 uncultured Steroidobacteraceae bacterium
ACTACCAGTTCGACCTCATCGGCATGGACAAGCTCCTGCAGCGCTACATCGACCGCCCGATTACCGTCGACCGGGCGGGGCGGGACGCGGGGCCCGCGACCAGCGGCACGCTGCTCTCGGCCGCCGATGGCCTCGTGGTGCGTGGCGCCGATGGCACGATCCACGCGCTGCGCGAGTATGGCGCGGTGCATTTCGCGGAACTGCCCGGCGGGCTCATCACGCGCCCGACCCTCGTCTGGGACGTGAACGCTGCGCGTGGCGGCGAGCACCGTACGCGCGTGACCTACCAGACGGGCGGCATCACCTGGTGGGCCGACTACAACCTCACCTTCAACGAAGGCGCGGATGCGAACAGCGGTACCGTCGACCTCGGCGCCTGGGTCAGCATCGTGAACCAGTCCGGCGCGAGCTATGAGGATGCGCGCCTGAAGCTGATCGCGGGCGACGTGCACCGGGCCGAGCCGCCGCAGCGCGCCTACCTGCAGAAGCGCGCGATGGAAATGGCCGCGGCCGACGCCGGCGGCGGCTTCGAGGAGAAGGCGTTCTTCGAGTTCCACCTCTACACCCTCGGGCGCCGCACCACCCTGCCGGACAATTCGACGAAGCAGATCGAGCTCTTCGATGAGGCGCGGGCGGTGCCGGCGAAGAAAGTGCTGGTGTACTACGGCGCGCCGGAGCTTGGCGGCTGGAGCGGCCCGTACACCGAGCGCGACCTGGGTACTGCGGCCAACCGGAAAGTCGACGTCTACCTCGAGTTCCGCAACGACAAGGCGCGCGGCCTCGGCATGCCGCTGCCGGCGGGCAGGGTGCGCGTCGCGAAGCTCGACAAGGCCGACGACAGCCTCGAGTTCATCGGCGAGGACGCGATCGACCACACGCCGAAGGACGAGGATGTACGCATCAAGCTCGGCTCGGCCTTCGACATCGTCGGTGAGCGCCGCCAGGTCGACTTCTCGATCGACACCAAGGCGCGCACGATGGAAGAGGAGATCGAGGTCAAGCTGCGCAACCACAAGGCCGAGCCCGTCGAGGTGCTGGTGCGCGAGACGATGTTCCGCTGGAGCGGCTGGGCCATGCTCACCAGTTCGCACCCGTACGTGAAGGAAGATGCGCGCACCATCCACTTCCCGGTGAAGGTGGCGAAGGACGGCGAAGCGACGGTGCGCTACCGGGTGCGCTACCGCTGGTAGCGACGAAGCGAGGGCGCCCGGCGACGAACCGTTAAACTTGCGGGCCGGAGCGACCATCCAAGGGTGCAGTATCGCGTCGGGGAGGACGCATGCACCTGACCAGGATGGCGCTCAACAACCCCGCGGGTGTCGCGGTGGCGGTCCTGCTCGCGGGACTGATGGGCGTCCTCGCCTTTTTCAAGCTGCCGATCCAGCTGTTTCCGGATATCGATGAGCCCGCGATCAGCATCTTCACCGGCTGGCGCGCGGCCGCGCCGAGTGAGGTCGAATCGGAGATCCTCGAGCCTGAGGAGCGCGCACTGGAAGGCCTGCCCGGCCTCAAGGAGCTGAACAGTTTCGCGGGACCCGGCGGGGCGTTCGTCAACCTGCGCTTCGCGATCGGCACCGACATGCAGTCGACGCTGATCGAAGTGATCAGCCGCATGAACCAGTTGCCGCCGCTGCCGCGGGACGCGGATGCGCCGCGTATCGCCCTTGGCGACGATGGCGGTGGTGGCCCTAACCAGACGCTCTCATGGTTCTTCGTGCAGCTGCTGCCAGGGACACCGGGGCCGGTGGAAAACTATCGCCGGCAGATCGAAGACCTGATGCGCTCGCGCATCGAGACGATCCCCGGCGTTGCGACGGTCAATATCAACGCGGGCGCGCCCGAGGAGCTGCAGATCGTGTTCGATCCGCAGCGCGCCGCGGAGCTGGGTATCCAGCTGCCGCGCGTGGCGGCGGTCGCCGGCAACGCCACCGACATGTCGGGTGGCTTCGTCGACATCGGCCGTCGGCAATACACGATGCGCTTCGCGGGCCGCTATACGCCGGCGCAACTCGCCGACCTGGTCCTCGAGTGGCGTGACGGCCGTCCGGTGCGTCTCGGCGATATCGCCAGCGTGGAGGTTCGGCGCGGTGATCGCACGAACATCGCGCTGCAAAACGGCAACCCGGCGATCGGCCTGCAGATCCTGAAGGAGAACGGCGCCAACGTCCTCGACACCCTGAACGCCGTCAAGGCCGAGATCTTCGCGATGCGCGACGGGCCACTGAAGGACATGGGGCTCACGGTGGCGCAGTCCTTCGATCCCTCGGTGTTCATCAACCAGGCCGTGAGCATGGTGAGCGGCAACCTGGTCGCCGGCGTGATCCTCGCGGTGCTCGTGCTGTGGCTCTTCCTGCGCGACGTGCGCACCACGCTGCTCGTGGGCGTCGTGATCCCGGTGTGCCTGCTGGTTGCGCTCGCGGTGCTGATGCTGACCGGACGCACGCTCAACGTGATCTCGATCGCCGGCCTCGCCTTCGGTGTCGGCATGACGACCGACGCGGCCGTGGTCGTGATCGAAAGCATCGTGCAACGACGCGAGCAGGGCATCCCGGTGCTGCAGGCCGCGCTCGAGGGCACGACGCGGGTGTGGCCGGCCCTCTTTGCCTCGACCGCCGCCACCGTGGTCGTGTTCATGCCGGTGGTCTTCATGGAGGATGCCGCGGGCCAGTTGTTCGCGGACCTGTCGCTCACCGTGGTGATCGCCGTCGCGACCTCGCTGCTGGTTGCGGTCACGCTCCTGCCCCTGGTGGCATCGCGCTGGCTCAAGCCGGCGGCGGCGTATGCGGCCGCGGACGACCGCTGGCGGCGGATGGCCGACACGGTGGTGGGCTGGACCGATACGCCGCGGCGCCGCTACGCGATCATCGGCTCGCTGCTCGTCGTGCCCGCCGCGCTGACCTGGCTGTTGCTGCCGCCGCTCGACTACCTGCCGCCCGTCAAGCGGGACGCGATCGACGGCTTCTTCCAGTTCCCGCCGGGCGCCAGCATCGACACGATCGACAGCGAGATCGTGCAGGAAGTGGCGCGCCGCATGGACCCGTACATGCGCGGGGAGAAGGAGCCGGCGCTCAAGAACTACTACGTACTCGTCTTCCCGGGCGGTGGATCCATCGGCGCGCGGCCGCTCGACCCGGGCAAGATCGACCTGCTCGACAAGGTGATCAACGAGGAGATCGTCAGCGGCTTCCCCGATACCGAGGTGTTCGCATCGCAAGGCAATCTCTTCGGCGGGTTCGGCGACGGCCGCAATATCGACTTCCAGCTGCAGTCAGCCGACCTCGAGGCGCTCTTCCCGATCGCGCGCCGTGCGCAGCAGCTGATCCTGGAAAAGCTGCCCGGTGCGCAGGTGCAGGCCTTCCAGGGACTGGAGATGGCCGAACCCGAACTGCGCATCACGCCGCACGACCGGCGCCTGAACGAGGTGGGCTGGTCGCGGGGCGACGTCGGCACGGTCGTGCGCGCGCTCGGCGACGGGGCCTGGGTGGGTGAGTACTTCGATGGCGAGCGCCGGCTCGACATGTACCTGCGCGCGCAAGCCTGGGGCAGCCCCGAGGCGCTCGCGGGCGTGCCGGTCGCGACCCCGGGCGGGGCGGTCGTGCCCCTCGGCGAGCTGGCGCAGATCGACACGACCGTCGGGCCGAGCGGCCTGCGGCGGGTCGATGGGCGGCGCACCGTGGGCCTCAACATCAGTCCGCCGAAGCGCATGTCCCTGCAGCAGGCGATCGATGTCGTGAAGCGCGACGTCGAGCCGGAGATCGCGAGGCTGATGCCCGCCGATGGCGCGATCCGCTACGCGGGCAATGCGGGCAACCTGCGCACGGCACTCGACAACATGCGCGCCAACATCGGCATCGCGATGCTGGTGCTGTTCCTGCTGGTCGCGGCGCTGGTGCGCTCGACCAAGGACAGCCTGGTGATGATGCTGACCATTCCGCTCGCGAGCTTCGGCGGCGTGCTTGCGATCTGGCTGCTGCGGGCGTTCACGAACCAGACACTGGACCTCCTGACGATGATCGGCTTCGTCATCCTGATGGGGATGGTGGTCAACAACGCGATCCTCCTCACGGACGAGACGCGCACCGGGGAGCGCAACGGGCTGTCGCGGCGCGAGGCGATCGCGGCGGCGCTGCGCACCCGCACCCGGCCAATCTT
This sequence comes from uncultured Steroidobacteraceae bacterium, assembly GCA_964600535.1. Lineage (GTDB taxonomy): Bacteria > Pseudomonadota > Gammaproteobacteria > Steroidobacterales > Steroidobacteraceae > CADEFQ01. Next base: position 4,153 of record CAZRLI010000022.1, read on the forward strand.
CTCGACCACGCTTTCGGGGCTCTTCGGCATGTTGCCGCTTGCCGTCGTGCCGGGCCCCGGCAGCGCGCTCTACCGCGGCCTCGGCGCCGTGATCGTCGGTGGCATGGTCGTCAATACGGCATTCACCCTGGTGCTGTTGCCGGCGCTGCTGCGCCTCGGCGAAGCGGCGCCGCAGCCCGCACCCGCAAAGGACCCCGCATGGCCGCCTCCGCGCTTCGAATCCCCCTGATCTTCGCGCTGCTGCTGAAGCTGCTGTTCTGCTGGGACCTCGCCGAGGCGGCGGATGCGGCGCCCGCGGTGCCCGTCGTCGTCGCGACGGCGAAGTCCGAGGCCCAGGCGCCGCACATCTTCGCGACCGGCACCATCGTGAGCCGCGCGGACGCGCGGCTGTCGGCGGAAGTGGCCGCCCCGCTGCGCTGGATCGCCGAGCCCGGCGCGGCGGTCGCGGCGGGCGATGTCGTCGCGCGGCTCGATGCGGCGCGCATCTCGCTCACCGTGCGCGACAATGAAGCCGCGGTGAAGCGCCTCGAGGCGAACACGGCGCTGCTGCGCGCGCAGCGCGATCGCCTGCGCACGCTCGCGGCCCAGAACATCGCCTCGCGCAACCAGATCGACGAGGCGGAATCACGCGTGGCGATGGCCGAGCAGGAGCTCGAGCAGGCGCGCGTCGCGCGTGATCGCGCCCGGCTCGAACTCGCCCGCACGGCCATCCGCGCTCCCTTCGCCGGGCAGGTGGCGGAACGCCTGCGCATGACCGGCGAATTCGTCGCGGTAGGCGAACCGCTCGTCCGCCTCGTCGATACGCGCAGCGTCGAGGTCGTTGCCCGCGCTCCCCTCGCGGCGGCGGCCTCGCTCGCTCGCGGCCAGGGCGTGCGCGTGCTCGACGACGCGCGCGAAGTTCGCAGCCAGATCCGCTCGGTCGTGCCGGTGGGCGATGAGCGCTCCCGCATGCTCGAGGTGCGAGTGGCGCTCGAGAAGGACGCCTGGCCGATCGGGGCGGCGGTGCGGGTGGAGCTTCGCAGCGGCCCGACGCGCGCGACGATCACCGTGCCGCGCGATGCCGTCGTCCAGCGCCAGGGCGAGGCCTATGTCTTCCGGGTCGGCGCGGGCGACAAGGCGGAGCGGGTGAGCGTCAAGGCGGGCGCCGGGCGGGTCGATCGCGTCGAGGTCGCGGGCGCCATCGCGGCGGGCGATCGCGTCGTGGTGAGGGGCGCAGAGCGGCTGCAGCCCGGCCAGCGGGTCGCCATCCAGGGCGAGGGCACCGAGGTGGTGGCGGAGCGCGGGGCGCGCCCCTCAAGGGCGAGCTGAGGGCCCGCCCGATCGCCGGGTGCGCCGCGGTCGCGAGCGGCCGCGGAGGGTGCCCGGGAAAGCAACCGGTCGCCCGGTTGCCTTCCCGTCCCCTGCTTCCCCCCGTTTCAGAACTTCTGCGAGAACTTCAGCCCGTAGGTACGCGGCTGGTTGGTGATGATGTAGGGATGGGTGCAGATCTGCTCATCGCATTGCGCGAAGCGCGTGATGTCCGCCCGCTTGTCGAAGGCGTTGTCGACGAACAGTTCGAACAGGTAGCTGTCCTTCCCGAGCCCGAAGCTGAAGTCGGCGAGGCCATAGGCACGATTGGGGCCACCCAGCTCCAATTCGTCCGCCGGCAGCAGTGCCGAGCGCCGCTTGCTCTCGTAGGAAAAGGCACCCTGCAGGTTCGCCTCGAATGAGGCCAGCGGGAAGCTGTAACGCGCGATCAGATTGCCCTTGAACTGCGGTGCAATAGGCAGTTCGGTGCCCTTCGGCGCGAAGCTCAGCGCATCGCACTGGCCCGGCGGCAGCGGCAAGCCGGTGCTGTCGAGGTTCTCGCAGAAGTCCTTGGTCAGCTTGCTGTCGAGGAAGGTCACGCTGCCATCGATTCGCAGCCGATCGGTGGCGGCCCAGCTCAGGTCCGCCTCGACGCCCTTGATCCTGGCGCCGCCTGCGTTGACGATATTCGTGAGGCCGTTGGATCCCAGGAACGAGAACTGGAAGTCGTCCCAGTCCTGGTAGAAGAGTGCGCCGTTGAAGCGGATCCGGTTGTCCAGCCAGGAGGTCTTCCAGCCGACCTCATAATTGAAGAGGGTATCCGACTTGTAGGGCGCAAATGTGCCGCGACGATTGGCGCCTCCCGGACGAAAGCCCTCCGAGTACGTCGCGTACACCAGGCGATCGCTGTCGAACTTGTAAGTCAGCGTGGCCTTCGGGCTCACGCCATCCTCCTTCACGCCCTTGTTGAGGTTCCTGCAGGGCGCACCGGCGAACGGAATCCACCCCGAGCGGTCGAAGCGCGCGTCACCGGCCTGGAAGCTGCACAGCGTTTCGCCGCTGTTGCCGCTGCCGCTGAAGTTCTCCGAATAGCCGTAGTAGCCCTGCAGCGTATTGTCGGAGTCGTACCAGCGAAAGCCCCCGAGCAGCGACAGCTTCTCCGTGATGTCGTAGGTCAGCTCACCGAAGACCGCCAGGTCCCGGTCGACACGCACCTGCTGGGTGAGCCAGATCGTGTCCGGCCAGCCCGTCACGGCGAGGTTGGGATCGAGTGCATCGACCTTGTAGTTCTGCTGGATGCGGTGTTGCTGGCGCTGGGCGAAGACGCCGCCGACGACGCGCAGTCGCCTGGCGGGATCCGTCGACACGCGCAACTCCTGGCTCCAGCGCTGGTAGCGGTCATCGCTGAGGAAATATTGCGAGGCGTTCACGACGTCGGTATCGGAGTTCAGGTACGAGCCGTACACGACATCGTAGAAGTACGTGTAATCCGAATAGTCCGAGTCGCCCGTCGTGTCGCGCTTGAGGTAGGAGGCCGCATAGACGAGGTCGAGGTTCGCGATCTTGCCCTCGACGGTCAGGGCTGCCTGGCCCCACTTGTCGTCGAACTTCTCGGAGCGATAGCGGCTGATCTTGAGGTCACCGAGCGAGGGATCATAGGAGAAGCCGCCGCCGTTCTTCTGCTTCTGGCCCATGACCTGCGGCGTCACCGTCCAGTTGTCGTTGAGGTCGATGCGCAACGCGGCGCGGGCACCGTAGGTCTCGGTGTCGTTGTAGTGGTCCTTGACGTAGGCGGCGTTGTTCGCCGTGATCGGCCGGCCCGCGACGGCACTCGCGGTGGGAAAGGTGATCGTGCCCGGGACGTTGTCGATGTAGCCCGGCGTCTTCGTGGCCCAGCCAACCAGGCGTACCGCGGTCCGCTCCGAGACCGGAATATTGACGAATCCCTCGGCAACGTAACCGCCACTCCCCTCCAGCACGCTGCCCTCGAGGTCGTAGCCCGCGGCAAAACCCGACGGATCCGGCTTGTTGGTGATGGTGCGCACCGTGCCGGCCTGCGAGCTCGCGCCGTACAGCGTGCCCTGCGGTCCCGCGAGGCCCTCGACGCGCGCGATGTCGTACATGTGCAGGTCGAGCGAGCCCTGGATGGTGGTGATGGGCTGCTCGTCGAGGTAAATGCCCACGCTCGGCTGCGAGCCGGAATGGTTGCCGTTGTCACCGGCCGCCACGCCGCGGAAGTAGACGCGCGCGAAGCCCGGGCCGCCGGTGGTGTAGGAGAGGCTCGGCAGGTACTTTGCGTAGTCGTCGAAGTCGGAGACGTGCAGTTCCTCCAGCTTCTGCGTGCCGATGGCCTGGATGCTGATCGGCACGTCCTGCAGGCTCTCCGCGCGCTTCTGCGCGGTGACTATCACTTCCTCGAGCCCGCCGCCGCCCGTCGCCGCCGGCGGAGTCTGCGCCTGCGCCGACGTGATCGCGGCCAGCACCGCAGTCGAGATCAATGGTGCGTTTCTCACCGGCGGACGCGGCGCGCCCGCCCGCGCACCGGGCGCCTGCCGGCGTAGAAGCTTGCGTTTCTTGCTACGTGTCATGTACGTGCCCCCATTTCGTATGTTTCGGCGATCGGGCCGAGAGCTTTTTTCAGTGGATCGAGCCAAGGTTCGTAGTGACGCCATTGATCGACGCCATCACGGTAAATCGGGCGACGTACCTGCTCCGAACTGGCGGTGCGTACCGCGCGCTCGTTCTGGTAGAAGTGCAGGCACGAGGGTTCGAATGGCAGTCCGCAGTACTCGAGCAGGCGTCGCACCTCGGCTTCGGTGTCCTCGACCATCCGTTCGTAGAGCACCCGGTGCACGCGACCCGGCAGGACCGAGTCGAAGTGCGCCATCAGCTCGACGTAGTCGCGGTAGTAGCGACCTACGTCCTCGAGGCTGTAGCTGAAGGCCTGGCCACGGGCGAAGTGCTGCTTGAAGGCGGAAAAGCAGCAGCCGAGCGGATGGCGGCGCGCATCGATGATCTTCGCGTTCGGCAGGGCGAGGTGGATCAGGCCGATGTGCGCAAAATTATTCGGCATCTTGTCGATGAAGAACGGTGCGCTGCTGTGCCGCTGGATGCGGGTCTGCGCGAGATAGCGCTCACCGAGCCCGGCGCAGTCCTGCGGGCCCAGTTGTGCGAGGTTTTCGAGGTAACGCGACTCGGGGCCACGTGCCGTCGCGCCACCCAGTTCGCGGGCGATCTGGATGATATCGGGCAGCTCCATCGTGCCTTCGACCTGCGAGTGGCTCGACAGGATCTGCTCGATCAACGTGGACCCGGCGCGCGGCAGGCCGACGATGAATATGGGATCGGGCGCGCCGGAGCCCCAGCCCGCGCGGGACGCGAAGAATCCGTGCGTCAGCACCGCCTTCGAGCGCTGCACGTGCGTGGTGTAATCGGTTGCGGACCAGAAGATGCTGTTGCGGCGCAGGCGGTTGCCGGCATCGTAATGGCCGAACGAGGCGCGGTAGTCCTGCGCATCCTCGAGCGCCTTGCCGAGCGCGAAGTCGAAGTGAAAGCGGTCCTCGTCGGCGAGGTCCTTGCGCTCGAGCTGCCGGCGCATGGCCGCGATGTCGGCCGCCGAAAACCGGAATGTCTTGAGGTTCGCGAGGCTCCACCAGGCCTCGCCGAGATGCGGGGCGAGTTCGAGGCAGCGCCGATAGGCGTCGATGGCCTCGTCGAGCCGCCCGGCTGTCTTCAGCGTGTGCCCGTAGCTCATCCAGAGCTTTGGCTGGCGCGGGTACTCCCGCAGCACATCGGCATAGATGCCGATGGCGCGCGGCATGTCACCGAGCCGGGCCGCGAGCGAGGCCGCGAGATTCCGGTAACCCGGATTGCCCCGGTCCGCGGCCAGCAGGAGTTCGACCTGCGTCACGGCCGCCGCCAACTTGGCCTGCTTCTGCAGGACTACGGCGAGGTTGTGGCGCGCGGCGAGGAAGCCCGGCGCGAGCTCGATGCAGCGGGTGAGCAGCTTCTCGGCATCGCCGTAGCGCCCGATGCGCGCGCCGACTTCCGCGAGCATGCGGATCGCCGCCACATCGGTCGGGTGCTGCCTCAGGTGTTCGCGCAGCAGGCGTTCGGCATCGGGTATCCGGCCCTCGCACAATGCGGTGGCCGGCTCGAGCAGGCGCGGGTCACGCGTCGAATGGCGGATGTGCTGGGCGTATGCGGCATCGGCCTCCTCGATTTCGCCGAGCAGCGTCAGGTGATCGCCGAGGATGCGCCACGCATCGGGCAGGTCGGGTTTCAGCCGGACGGCGCGCCGCAGCGCCAGGATCGCGTCGTCGCCGCGATGCGCGCCTGCGAGCGCGAGCCCCAGTTCGAGCTGCGCGATACCCCAATTGGGCTGCGTGCCGGCGAGTGGCTCCAGTACCCCGAGCGCCCGCGTGGCATCGCCCTGTCGCCGATACGCGGATCCGAGCGTGAGCTGTGCCACGGGATGCCCCGGCACCGCGGCGAGAATTTCGTCCGCCTGCTCCGCCGCGAGCCGCGGGTCGACCTGCAGGAGCTGCGTGGCGTGAGCCAGCGCGACTTCGAGCGTGCCGACCGGGTCGGACGCGCTAGGCATGCAAGCGGCAGAAGTGAGATGACTTCACGCGACAGGTATGAGAAACCGCGCCGGGAACATTGTCAAACCTGTTGCGCAAAGGCTACGTCATAATCGCTGGCATGAAGATGACCCTCGGCCGCTGCCTCGCGATCGCCTGCGCGGCGGCACTCGTCACGGCTTGCGTCGTCGTTCCGGTCCCGGTGCTGCAGGCGGTCGGTCGGCCTGACCCGCCCGACTCCGGCTCCCTGGCGATCCAGTGCGGGGTATTGATCGACGGAATCGCGGACCGCCCCCGGCGCGACGTGACCGTGGTGATCCGCGGCGGCCGCATCGCGAGCCTCGAGCCGGGGCGCGTCTCTCCACACGGGCTGCCAGTCCTCGACCTGGCTGGCTACACCTGCCTGCCCGGCCTCATAGACATGCATACCCACATCACCGAGGGGCCCGAGGACACGGCGGACCTGCGCGTCTACCTGCGCCGGACCGAGGCCGGGCAGTTAGAGCTCGCCCGTGGCTTCGCCACAGCCACGCTGCTCGCGGGGTTCACGACCGTGCGCAACGTGGGGGTCTACAGCGCCTGGGGCGATCGCACCCTGCGCGATGCGGTGAATCGTGGCGAGGTCGCGGGTCCCCGCATGCAGGTCGCCGGCTATTACCTGACGGTCCCGGGTGGTGGGGGCGATCTGCTGATCCCGGGCGTGCCGGAGGCCGACATCCCGGCGCGCTTGCGCCAGGGGGTGGCGCGGGGCCCGGACGAGTTTCGCGCCAGGGCCCAGGCGGCCGTCGCGGGCGGCGCCGATGTCCTCAAGGTGATCGCCTCGGGTGCCGTGCTGGCCTACGGCGGGGTGCCCGGCGAACCGGAGATGTCCCCCGACGAGATTGCCGCGGTCACTTCGGTCGCGCACGCGGCCGGCCTCAGGGTTGCCGCGCATGCGCACGGCGCGCGTTCGATCAAGGAGGCGATCCTCGCGGGCGCCGACACGATCGAACACGCCTCGCTCATCGACGACGAAGGCATCGCACTCGCGAAGGCGCGCGGCGTGGCACTGTCGATGGATGTCTACAACGGCAGTTACATCGACACCGAAGGCCGACGCCAGGGTTGGCCCGAGGAGTTCCTGCGCAAGAATGCCGAGACCACGGAGGCGCAGAGGCAGGGTTTCACGCGCGCGCATGCGGCGGGCGTGGCGATCGTCTACGGCACCGACGCCGGCGTCTATCCGCACGGGCTCAATGCGCGGCAGTTCAGGGTGATGGTGGAGCGGGGCATGACGCCGATGGAGGCGATCGAGTCCGCGACGTCGGTCGCGGCCCGCTACATGGGCTGGTCCGATCGTGTCGGGGCGCTGGCCCCGGGGCTGTTCGGCGACGTGATCGCGGTCAGGGGCGATCCGCTCGCCGACGTGCGGCGCCTCGAACATGTCGACGTGGTGGTCAAGGGCGGCCTGCTGTTCAAGCAATGACCCTGCCGCGGCGTGCGCGGGGCGCGGCCGCGCGCATCAAGCTACAATCCCCGCCTGGAACGGGGGTGGGATGGCCAGCGAAGTCGAGCAACGGTTGCCGCGCATCGCGGACCTCGAGCGCACGCGCGGCGCGTTCGCGCAGGCGCGCACGTTGCCGGGCGAGGTCTATGGCTCGGAGGAGGTCCTGCGCCTCGAGCAGCGCGGCCTCTTCGCGCGCGAATGGCTGTGCGTGGGCCGCGAGGCCGACATTCCCGCAGCGGGCGACTGGTTCCTTAAGGACATCGCCGGCGATTCGGTCATCGTGCTGCGCGGCGCGGATGGCGCGGTCCGGGCCTTTTACAACGTCTGCCGCCACCGCGGGTCGCGGCTGCTCGATGAACCACAGGGCCACGGGCTCGGGCGGATCCTCTGTCCCTACCACGCCTGGGGCTACCAGCTCGACGGCAAGCTGCAGAATGCACCGCGCATGGGCGCGGACTTCTGCAAGGGCGAATACTCGCTGCTGCCGGTGCAGGCCGGCTTCCATGAAGGCTTCATCTTCCTGAACCTCGACCCGGGCGCGCAGCCGCTCGCGCAGTGGCTGGCCGACCTGCCGGACCTCAGGCGGTTCCGGATGCCGGAACTGCAGCGCGGCCGGCGCATCGAGTACGAGGTGCACGCCAACTGGAAACTCGTCTGCGAGAATTACAGCGAGTGCTACCACTGTCCCGGCGCACACCCGCAGCTCGCGCGCATCAGCGAGCAGATCAGCCGCAGCGAGCGCGGCCAGGAGATCGG
>CAZRLI010000023.1:0-12252 GCA_964600535.1 uncultured Steroidobacteraceae bacterium
TCCCGTCCTACGGCTTCTACGGCGAGGAAACCGGCCGCAGCGCGATGCACGCCGAAAGCGTCTGGCTGGTCGATCCGATCGATGGCACCAAGTCGTTCGTGCGCGACTGCCCGTTCTTCTCGACGCAGATCGCGCTCATGCGCGGCGGCGAGCTGGTGCTCGGCGTCTCGAGCGCACCGGCGTTCGGTGAGCTCGCCTGGGCCGCGCGCGGCGAAGGCGCGTTCCTCGATGGCGAGCGCATCCGCGTGGGCACGACGGCCGCCATCGAAGATGCGATCGTCTCGACCGGCAACCTGAAGACGCTTGCGCGCGATCCGCGCCGCTGGTCGAACTACGCCGACCTCGTGACGCGGGTGAGCCGCATCCGCGGCTACGGCGACTTCGTGCACTACCACCTGCTTGCGCGCGGCGCGCTCGACGTCGTGATCGAGTCCGACGTGAACATCCTCGACATCGCGGCGCTCACCGTGATCGTGCGCGAGGCAGGTGGGGTGTTCACCGACCTCGAGGGCGGCGAAGTGGGGCTCGGGACCCGCTCCGTGCTCGCGGCAAATGCGCCGTTGCACGCGCTCGTGGCGCCGCTGTTCATGCGTTGACGAACACGCGCCGGCCCGCGACTTGCGCCTCCAGGACGGGCACCAGGTAGAGCGCCGAGAGGTTGGCGGCCGTCAGCACCTCGTGCGCCGGGCCTGCAAGCCAGCGGCCGTCGCCGTGGAGCAGCACCACCCGGTCGGCGTAGCGCGCTGCAATGGTCGGATCGTGCAGCGTCGCCACCACGGCGCTGCCGCCGTGGGTCTGCTCGCGAAAGAGGTCGAGCACGGCGAGCTGGTGGTGCGGGTCGAGGTGGTTGGTGGGCTCATCGAGCAGGAACAGCGCGGGGCGCTGGGCGAGCAGGGTCGCCATCGCGACGCGCCGCTGTTCGCCGCCCGACAGCGAAGCGGTCAGGCGCGCCGCGATGTCCCCGAGGCCCACGCGCGAGAGCATCGAGCGCGCGAGGCGCCGGTCAGCCTCGCGTTCCCACCGCCACGGCGGCAGGTGCGGATGGCGGCCCACCAGCACGGTGTCGAGTGCGGTTTCCGAGTGGCCCGCCTCGAGGTCCTGGGGCAGGAGGCCGACGCGCCGCGCGATGGCGCGGCGCGGCAGGCCGTCGAGCGGCTGGCCGTCGAGCCAGACGCGGCCGGCGCCGGCGCCATCGAGGCCGGCGAGCGCATGCAGCGTGAGGCTCTTGCCGGCGCCATTGCGGCCCAGCAGCGCCACGCATTCCCCCGGGCGGACCTCGAGATCGAGCCCCTGCACGAGCAGCCGTTCGCCGGCGCGAATGTCGAGCCCGCGGACCGTGAGGATCGGGTGGCTCACGGCCGCACCCAGGCGATCTCGCGCGCCGTGTCGGCACCGACCACGACCCGATCGAGCGAATCGGGCATGACGGCCTCCCGCGCGGAGATGGCGCGGCGCCCCGCCATGATCTCCGCCAGCGGCTGCGGATGGCGCGGTTGCCTCTGCGGTTGCGCGTAGCCGCCGGGCCAGCGCGGCATCAGGCTCACGGGATCGTACTTGTCCGTCGCGCCGAGCGTGTGCAGCAGCTCGTGCGCGATCACGACATTGTTGGCACCCTCGTGGTCGTGGTCGGCGTAGGCGTGCACGACGCCGAGCAGGCCCCTGGCCAGGCCGCGCGAATCCGGCAGCACCGCGAGGCGCTGCGGTGCGTGGTAGAGGACGAACAGGCGGATGTTCGCCGGCGCCCGGCCCGCGCCAGAGGTCGCGCGCCACGCGTACCAGCGCATGGCGAGGCTCCACAGCGCCGTGCGGAACGCGCCGGCATCGCGGGGCAGCGCGGGCGGCAGGCGCGCGAGGCGCGGGTAGAGTTCCACGTGGACGGGTTGCGGCGTGACCGCAAAGCCGCGGCTCGCCGCCGCGAAGAATTCCTCGATCGGGGCGAACGGGGCCGGGCCCAGTCCCGCGAGATAGTCGGCCGTGATCGCGTCGTCGTCCGCCGCCACCGGGAACACGCCCACCCACAGTGGCTCGCGCCAGTCGCGCGTCGACACGCGGTCAAGCCACGCCGTGCCCGCGACCGCGACGAGCATGAGCAGGAGGAGCGTCATCCGCAGGATGCGCCACATGCGCGCGGGCCGTCAGGGCTGCAGGCGCGTGGCGAGCCAGGGACCCGTAGCAAACGCCGCGCCTGCGCGCGTGAGTTCACGCTCCCAGCGCACGCGGTCATGGACGCGCGATTCACCCTCGACCCACAGTTCGACGGCGCTCGCCCACAGGTGATAGCCACCCCAATGCGGCGGGCGCGGGATGCGGATGCCGGCGGGTTCGGGCCCGTCCTCCGGGCCCGGCACGGGCGCGCCGAACCGGGCCGCCGTGCGCGCGAGGCCCGCGAGCAGGGCCGCGCGGTCGGCAACCGGTTCGCTCTGCTCGCTGGCCCAGGCCCCGACGCGTCGCTGCCACGGACGGGTCGCGAAGTAGGCATCGCTCTCGGCCGCGGGGGCGGCGACGATCCGGCCCTCGATGCGCACCTGGCGGTGCAGGTGATCCCAGTGCATGACGAGCGCAGCGCGCGGATTCGCCTCGATCTCGCGTCCCTTGCGCGACAGGTAGTTGGTGTAGAAGCACACGTAGCCCGGGGCGGGGACGATCTCCTTGCAGAGCACGACGCGCGCCGAGGGCTGGCCTGCGGCGGACGCCGTCGCGAGCACCATGGCGTTGGGGTTCGGCTGATCGGCGCGCCCGGCGGCTTGCGCGAGCCAGGCGGCGGCGAGGGCCAGCGGCTCGCGCGGCAGGGGGTCGGGCAGGAATTCCGTGAACGCCATGCGGGCATGGTAACCCACGGTTCAGGGAGGGTTCATTGACCCGCTGGCAATCTGGCCCCGTGATCGGACTCCCGCCGTGGGGGTCCAGGAGGAACCACCATGATTCGTTCGGCCCTGCTACTCATTGCACTGACAACGGTGGGCGCCACCGCCTTCGCCGGCGACCATGGGCGCCACTGGGACCACGACCGCGGCGGCAGGTACGACCGCCAGTACGACCGCCATGATCGCTACGATCGCCATGACCGCCGCTACGACTACCGGTACCGTCATGACCCTCGCTACTACGCGCCCCCGCGCTACTATCGCGTGCCGCCACGGGTGTACTACCCGGCCCCGCGGGTCTATTACCCGCCGCCGCGCTACTACCCCGCGCCCGTGTACGGTTACGGCGGGCAGCCCTCCCTTGGCATCCAGCTCTACATCCCGCTGAAATGACGCCATGAGGCGACACGTGGGGACGGGCCACCGTCCCCACGCTTGCCGCCGGGCAGAGCAGCCCGGTACAAAGGGGGTCGGCACGACGCGGATGGCCTGCATGACCCTCGACGAACTACGCCAGCACCTCAACGACCTCGACGCGCAATTGCTCGAACTGGTGGCTGACCGGCAGCAGACCAGCCGCGAGATCGCGCGCGTCAAGCGCGCAACCGGGCACGCGACGCGCGACTACGAGCGCGAGCGCGAGGTGATCATGGGCGCGCGCGCCCAGGCGGGCACGCTCGGGGTTTCCCCGGAGCTGGCCGAGACCTTCATGCGGCTGCTGATCCGCTCGTCGCTCACGACCCAGGAGCGCGCGAGCGTGGCCGCCCATGGCGCCGGTTCGGGCCAACGCGCGCTCGTGATCGGCGGCGCCGGCAAGATGGGGCGCTGGTTCGCGGAGTTCCTGCATTCGCAGGGCTACGCGCTCGAGGTCGCGGACCCCGGCGCAGCGACACTCTCGGGTACGCCCATCGCGGGCGCACCGCGCGTCGACTGGCGCACCAGCGACCTCGCGCACGACCTGATCGTCGTCGCGACCCCGCTCGGCGCGACCGATGCGGTGTTGCGCGAACTCGCGATGCGCCGGCCGCGTGGCGTGGTCTTCGACCTGGGCTCGCTCAAGTCGCCGTTGCGCGGTGGCCTGATGGCGCTGCGCTCGCACGGCGTCAAGGTCACGTCGCTGCACCCGATGTTCGGCCCCGATACCGAGCTGCTGTCCGGTCGACACGTCATCTTCGTCGACCTCGGCGTACCGGAGGCGCTGGCGCGCGCCCGCGAACTGTTCGCGCCGACGATGGTCGAGCAGGTCGTGATGAGCCTCGATGACCACGATCGCCTGATCGCCTACGTGCTCGGCCTGTCGCACGCGCTCAACATCGCCTTCTACAACGCGCTCGCCGACAGCGGCGAGGCCGCGCCGCGCCTCGCGAAGCTGTCCAGCACCACCTTCGATGCGCAACTCGATGTCGCGAGCAGGGTGGCGCAGGAAAGCCCGGACCTGTACTTCGAGATCCAGTCGCTCAACGACTACGGCGCCGAATCGCTCGAGGCGCTCTCCAAGGCGGTCGAGCGCCTGCGCGCCGCGGTGCTCGCCCGGGACCGCGGCGCCTTCACCACGTTGATGCTGCGCGGCAAGGAGTATTTCGAGGACCGGCGCAGCCTCACCGAGCGCCGCGCCTGAGCGCGGCAGCCTGCCGGCCAACATGGACCCGCCACGCCGACCAACCCGCCGCACCGATGCGCCCCCCGCGCCGCCGCGGCGCGGCTCGCGCGATGTCGCGGGCGGCGATGCCGAGGGCGAGAATCGCATCCTGCGCGCGCGGCTCGTGGAACTGGCCGCCGCCGCGGCACGCAACGAGGCCCTGCTCGCCAAGACGCAGGAGCGCGAACTCGACCTGCTGCGCGCCGGTTCGCTCGCGGAACTGCTGGCGCGCATGATCGAGGGGTTGCGCGAGGCCTACCAGCTCGATCGTGTCACGCTGCTGCTGTCGGACCCGCAGCACGAGGTGCGCCACCTTGCGACCGGCGAACACGTCGGGCACGAGGTGCTTGCGCACGTGCGCCACGAAGACCTGCTCGATGCGATGGCGCTCGCACTCGGCGGCCTGCTGAAGCCCTGGCTCGGCAGCCGGCTGCCCGCCGAAGTGGTGCGCGCGCTGCGCGCCAGTGCGGTGGGCGGCAGCTATGCGTTCCTGCCCCTGCCGCGGGCTGACCGCCGCATCGGCGTGCTGGTGTTCGAGAGCCGCGACCCGGGGCGCTTCACGGCCGACCTCGCCAGCGATTTCCTCGCTCACCTCGGCGTCGTCGCGGCGATCTGCCTCGAGAACGCAGTCAATCGCGCACGCCTCACGCGCAGCGGCGTCACCGATTTCCTGACCGGCTTCCACAACCGGCGCTACCTGAGCGCCCGCCTGCGCGAGGAACTGGCGCGCGCGCAGCGCACCGCGGGCGCGGTCGGGCTGCTGATGATCGACGTCGATCACTTCAAGCGGATCAACGACAGCCACGGGCACCTGGCCGGCGATGCCGTGCTGAAGGAAATCTCGCGGCGCATCGCCTCGCAGATCCGCTCGAGCGACACCGGCGCGCGCTTCGGCGGCGACGAATTCGCGGTGCTGCTCGGCGGCGGGCGCGCGGGCGACCTCGAAAGGCTCGCGGGGAGATTGACGGCGGCGATGGGCGCGAGCCCGGTGTCGATGGGCGGCGACGGCAGCGCAGCGGTCACGCTGTCGATCGGCGGCGCGCTGGCGGAACCGGCGCCCGAGGAGCGCGACTATCGCGCGCTGGCCGAACGCCTGATGGCCGAGGCCGACGCGGCGCTCTATCGCGCCAAGAGCGCCGGCCGCGACCGCTACGTCATCGCCGGGCGCGCGGTGCGCTGACGGCCGAGCGAAGCAGCACGAGGAACAGCGGCGCCCCGATCAGCGCGAGGATCGCACCGACCGGCAACTGGCGCGGCGCCGCCAGGGTGCGCGCCGCGTAGTCGGCCAGAGCGACGATGCCGCCACCGAGCAGGGCGGCGGCGGGCGCGACGATGCGGTGATCCCCGGTGCGGAACGCGAGGCGTGCCGCGTGCGGCGTGACCAGCCCGACGAAGCCGATGGTGCCGGCGGTGATCACGGCGGTCGAGGTGAGCGCGGCGCTCGCGAGGAAGATCGACCAGCGTGCGAAGCGCAGGTCCAGGCCCGCCGCCTGGGCGCGCAGCTCGCCCGCCGCCAGCACGTTGAGCGGGCGCGCGAAGGCGAGCGCGAGGGCCAGCGCCGCGAGCGCCGCGAGCCCGCTGGTCCACGGGTCGCTCGACCAGCCGAGATCGCCGGCGAGCCAGAACACCATGCCGCGCAGCTGCCCGCTGTCGGCCAGTGCCAGCAGCACCGCGACGCAGGCGCCGCAGGCGCTGGCGACGACCACGCCCGTCAGCAGCAGGCGGGTCATGCCGCCACCGCGCCCGGTGAGCGCGACCAGCCCGATCGTGGCGACCGCGCCGGCGAACGCGCCGCTGCGGGTGGCGACGGCTCCCGCGCCGGCGACCAGCGCCAGCAGCGCACCCACGGCGGCGCCTCCCGAGACGCCGAGCACGTAGGGGTCCGCGAGCGGATTGCGAAACAGCGCCTGCAGCAGCACGCCCGCGAGCGCGAGCACGCTGCCGACGCCGACCGCCGCCAGGGTGCGCGGCACGCGCACGTCGAGCACGATGCTGCGGGTCATTTCGTCACCGCCGCCGGCGAGCGCCGCGAGCGCCTCGCGGGCAGAGATCCCCGAGCTGCCATGGAGCAGGGAGAACGCGACCGCCAGCGTCGCCAGCGCGGCGAGCAGCAGGAAGCGCAGCAGGGTGCCGGTGGAAGTCACGGGGTGCGAGCGTAGCAGTGCCTTGTCCCGCGTGCGCCCTGCGGGGTAAAAAGGATTGCATGGCGGACATCATCGACCGGGAGGGTTTTCGGGCGAACGTCGGCATCATCCTGATGCACGACGACGGGCGCGTATTCCTCGGGCGGCGCGTCGGCGGGCGCGGCTGGCAGTTTCCCCAGGGCGGCATGCGCGAGGGGGAAGACCCCGAGACCGCGTTGCTGCGCGAGCTGCGCGAGGAGATCGGCCTCGAACCCGGCGATGTCAGCGTCGCCGGCAGCACCGACCGCTGGTTGCGCTACCGGCTGCCGGCGAAGTTCGTCAGGCGCCACCAGCACCCGCTGTGCATCGGGCAGAAACAGCGCTGGTTCCTGCTGCGGCTGGCGCACGCCGACGTGCACTTCCGCTTCGACCAGACGGGCGAGCCCGAGTTCGACGAATGGCGCTGGGCCGACTACTGGGAACCGGTGCGTGAAGTGATCCACTTCAAGCGCCCCGTCTATCGGCGCGCGCTGCACGAGCTCGGTGCGATCGCATTCCCGGGCGGCCTGCCCGCGTACCCCGACTGGTGGGAAGAGGCGGCGAAGTGACCGAGCCCGTGCCGAAACTCGTGGTTCGCACCTATGCGCCCGCGCGCGGGCGCTGGCTCATCGCGGTGCTCGCGCTGCTGGCGGCGTTCGCGTTCTACGTGACCTACGAATACGGGCGCTTCGACGGCGGCTACGACCGCCTGACCGTCTCGCAGCGCGAGGCCGAGTTCCGGGTGGGACGGGAACGCCTCGAGAAGCAGAACCGCGAATTGCGCGTGAAGCTCGCCGAATTCGAATCGACGGAGGTCGGGCAGGGGCGCGAGCGGGCCGAAGTCGCCAAGGCCATCGGCGACCTGCAGGCACAGGTTGCCAAGCAGGCCCAGGAACTCGCGTTCTACAAGGGCATCGTCGAGCAGGGCGTCAATGCGCCCGAGGTGAAGGTCCAGCAGCTGCGCATCACCTCGGGCGGGGAGCCGCGCAAGTTCCGCCTGCGCATCACGCTGGTGCAGCCGGTACGCACCGACCGCAGTGTCGAGGGCGTCGTCACCGTGCGTGTCGAAGGCGAGCGCGAGGGCGGCCCGCTCTCGCTCGACCTCGCGGCGCTGACCGCGGGGAAGCAGGCCGAGATCCCCTTTTCCTTCCGGTATTTCGAGAACATGGATCCCGAGGTCACACTTCCGCAAGGTTTCAGCCCCGAGCGCGTCAACGTCGAGGTACGCTCGGCCAAGAAGGGTGTCGCGCCCGTCACCCAAAGCCTCCTGTGGAGCGTGGAATGATGTTCGGCAAGGACAAGGCGCTGAAACTGCGGGTCGATACGCTGATCGGCAAGGCTTCGCGGATCGACGGCGATCTCGTGTTCGAGGGCGGCCTGCACCTCGACGGGCGCGTCACCGGCAACGTGCGGGGCGAGGGCGGCGCCGCGGCCACCCTGTCCGTCAGCGAGCAGGGGCACATTGAAGGCTCGGTGGTCGTCCCCAATGTGGTGCTGAACGGCACGGTCAATGGCGACATCCATGCCGAGGCGCGGGTGGTGCTGGGACCCGGGGCGCGCGTGGAAGGCAGCGTGCACTATGGCCAGATCGAGATGGCCCTGGGGGCCGAGATCCGCGGCAAACTCGTCCCGGTGGGCGCGGGTGGCGCCCCGCAGGTCGTCAAGGACCCGGGTGCCGTCACCGGGCGCTACCGGGTCACCGAGGAGGCCGCGGGCTAGGGCCCGCCTTTGACCCGGCGCTGGGATTCGCGTAAACTGTTGTTAAGTCAGATCTTTTTTACCACCATGAGCACCGAGAACACACCGCTGGTCTTCACCGACGCCGCCGCCCGCAAGGTCGGCGACCTGATCCGCGGCGAGGGCAACCCGAGGCTGATGCTGCGCGTATTCGTGCAGGGCGGCGGCTGTTCCGGCCTCTCCTATGGCTTCGAGTTCGACGAGGAAGTGCAGGACGGCGATACCTGCGTCGAGAACCAGGGCGTGAAGCTGCTCGTCGACCCGATGAGCGTGCAGTACCTGGCCGGCGCGGAAATCGACTATCGCGAGAACCTCGACGGCGCCCAGTTCGTGATCCGCAACCCCCAGGCGACCACCACCTGCGGCTGCGGCTCTTCCTTCGCCGCCTGAATTCTTCGTGACGCGGGGTGCCGCTCGTCCCGACCCCGAGGTACTGGCGGCGGTCGACCTTGGCTCCAATTCCTTCCACCTGGTCGTCGCCCGGTTCGCGCACGGCCAGCTCACCGTCATCGACAAGCTGCGCGAGGTCGTGCGCCTCGGCGCCGGCGTCGACGAAAGCGGGCGGCTCGATCGCGAGGTGGCCGGCAGGGCGCTCGCCTGCCTCGAGCGCTTCGGCCAGCGCCTGCGCGACATGCACGCGCGCGACGTGCGTATCGTCGGCACGAACGCGCTGCGCCAGGCGCACCGCAAGCAGGCCTTCCTGGAACGCGCGCGCGAAGCGCTGGGCCATCCGATCGAAATCGTCTCCGGCGTGGAAGAGGCGCGGCTCATCTACGGCGGCGTCGCCCATACATCGCCCGCCGAACCGGGTCGACGGCTGGTCTGCGACATCGGTGGCGGCAGCACCGAACTGATCATCGGCGAAGGCCGCGCGCCGATCGAACTCGCCAGCCTGCAGATGGGCTGCGTCAACCTGAGCGAGCGCTGGTTCCCGGGCGGGCGCCTGTCGGCGAAGCGCATGGCGCACGCGCGGCTGGCGGCGCGGCTCGAAATCGAACCGGTGCGCGCGCGCTATCGGCAGCTCGGCTGGCAGCACGTCCTGGGCAGCGCCGGCAGCGTGCGCGCCGTGGGCGAATGCCTGCGCGAGATGGACCCCGCCGCGATCGCGATCACCGGCGAGGGGCTCGAGGCACTGCTCGCTGCCATGGCGAAGGTCGACGATGTCCGCGACCTCGAACTCGAGTCCGTCACGGACGAGCGGCGCGACGTGTTCGCGGGTGGCGTGGCGATCCTCGCGGAGATCTTCGACTCGCTGGCGCTCGCGGAAATGCGCGTGGCCGACGGCGGGCTGCGCGAGGGGCTGCTGTACGACATGGTCGGACGCCTCACGAACGAGGATGCGCGCGAGCGCACGGTGCGCGCGATGCAGCGCCGCTACCAGGTCGACCTGGCGCAGGCCGAGCGCGTCGAGGCGACCGTCCTCGGCTTCCTCGGCCAGGTCGAGGCCGCATGGGAACTCGCCGACCCGCTCGCCGAATCGGTGCTGCGATGGGGCGCGCGCCTGCACGAGATCGGCCTCGATGTCGCGCACAACGGCTACCAGCGCCACGGCGCCTATCTGCTCGAGCACGCCGACATGCCGGGATTCTCGCGCGAGGAGCAGGGCCTGCTCGCGCGCATCGTCGGCGCCCACCGCAAGCGGCCTGTGCTGGAGGGCCTCGAACGGCTCGTACCGCCCTGGGACCGGCGCGCCCGCTGGCTCATCGTGCTGCTGCGTCTCGCGGTACTGCTGCACCGGGGCCGCAGCGGGGCGGCGCTGCCCGCGATCGTCCTCGAGGCAAAGGGCCGCACGCTGACCGTGCGTTTCCCGGCCCGCTGGCTCGGCGAGCACGCGCTGACGGTGGCCGACCTGCAGAACGAAATCGACTCGCTGCGCTCGATCGACCTGCGCCTGCGCGTCTACAGCGCGCGCACTCAGCTCGCCGAGTCGGCGCCGGCCGCGTAGCGCGCGAGCAGCGCGTCCTGCGACGAGAACGCAGCGGATCGGCCCGGCGCGACCCGCGTGTAGCTGCCGTCCGCGCCGAGTTGCCAGGCCTGCAGGTTGTCGGCGAGGGCTGCTTCGAGGTGGCGCAGGACGCGCGCCCGGTGCGTGGCTTCGCGCAGCGGAAAGGCGACTTCGACGCGCCGGAAGAAATTGCGCTCCATGAAATCGGCGCTCGAGCAGTAGACCTCGGGGTCGCCGCCGTTGGCGAAGTACCAGACGCGCGAATGCTCGAGGAAACGCCCGACGATCGAGCGCACCTCGATGAGTTCCGACCGGCCCGGCAATCCCGGGCGCAGCGCGCACATGCCACGCACGATCAGGTCGATGCGCACCCCGGCCTGCGACGCCCGATACAGTGCGTCGATGCTCTCCCGCTCGACCAGCGAATTCATCTTCAGCACCGCGCGCGCCGGGCGGCCGGCGCGCGCATGCGCCGCCTCGCGGTCCAGCAAGCGGATCACGGCGCGCTGCATGCCGAAGGGCGACTGCAGCAGCTGGGTGAGACGCGGGGTCTGGGTCAGGCTCGTGAGCTGCAGGAACAGCTCGTGCACGTCCTGGCCGAACTCGGGGTCGCAGGTGAGCAGGCCATAGTCCGTGTAGGCGCGCGCCGTGCGCGGGTGGTAGTTGCCGGTGCCGAGGTGGCAATAGCGGCGGATGCCTTCCGGCTCGCGCCGCACGACGAGCATCAGCTTGGCGTGCGTCTTGTAGCCGACGACGCCGTACATGACATGCGCGCCCGCCTCCTGCAGGCGGTTCGAGAGCTCGATGTTCGCCTCTTCGTCGAAGCGTGCGCGCAGCTCGATGATGGCGGTGACGTCCTTGCCGGCCAACGCGGCCGCCACCAGCGCATCCACGATCGGCGAATCGGCGCCGGTGCGGTAGAGCGTCTGCTTGATCGCCAGCACCTGCGGGTCCGCGGCCGCCTGGCGCAGGAAATCCATTACCGGCGCAAATCCCTGGTAGGGATGGTGGAGCAGCAGCGGCTTCTGGCGGATCGCGGCGAAGTAGTCCGTCACGCCGGCGAGGCGTCGCGGCAGGCCTGGCGTGAAGATCGGGTACTTGAGGTCCGGCCGCTGCACGAGGTCGTAGAGCGTTGACAGCCGGTTGAGGTTCACCGGGCCCGCGACGCGATAGTGGTCGACGTCGCTGAGCGCGAACTGCGCCAGCAGGAAGGCGCCGAGATCGGCCGGGCAATCCGCCGCCGTCTCGAGGCGCACGGCGGCGCCGTAGCGACGCTGCGCGAGCTCGCCTTCGAGGGCGTGGCGCAGGTCGTCGACTTCCTCGTCGTCGACATACAGGTCGCTGTTGCGCGTCGCGCGGAATTGCCAGCAGCCGAGCACCCGCATGCCCGAGAACAGCAGTGGCACGAACTCCTGCAGGATCGACGACAACAGCACGAACGAGCGGCCGCCGCCGCCCTCGGGCAAGGGCACGACGCGGGGCAGCGAGCGTGGCGCCTGCACGACGGCGAGCTCGCTGTCGCGGCCGAAGGCGTCCTTGCCCTCGAGGCGCACGAGGAAATTGAGGCTCTTGTTCTGGATGCGCGGGAAGGGCCGCGCGGGGTCGAGCCCGAGCGGCGAGAGCACGGGTTCGATCTCCCGGCGGAAATAACGCTCGAGCCAGTTCCGCAACCCCTCGTCCCATGCGTCCTGCGGCACCAGCCGCAGGCCCGTTGCCGCGAGCGCCGGCAGCAGCACCTCGTCGAGGCACTGGTACTGGCGCGCGACGAGCGCACCGGCCCGCGCGTGGATCGCCGCCAGCAACTCGGGAATCAGCAGGTCGCCGGGGCCCGCCCGCGGCGCGCCGAGCTCGAGCCGCTGCTTCAGGCCCGCGACGCGGATCTCGAAGAACTCGTCGAGATTGTTC
>CAZRLI010000024.1:0-12130 GCA_964600535.1 uncultured Steroidobacteraceae bacterium
ACATCGAAGAGGGCAACTTCGGCGGCAAGGGCTCCGACGCGCACAAGGCCGCGGTCACCGGCGACACCGTGGGCGACCCCTACAAGGACACCGCGGGACCGGCAATCAATCCGCTGATCAAGATCATCAATATCGTGGCGCTGCTGCTGGTGCCGCTGCTGTAAGGGACCGCGGCCCCACGGGGCCAGGGCAAGGAAAGACGGCCGGTGTGGTTCATGCCCACCGGCCTTTTCTTTGGCGGCGCCCCGGCCCGGCGACTGCCCGCTTCGCCTATACTCGCAGCAAAAAAGGAACGGGGGTCCTGATGTCGCGCTTTCCCGCAGCGATCATCGCCAGCGCGGTCCTGCTGGCCACGTTCGCGCCGACGCGCGCCGTTCGCGCCGATGCGCTCATCGAACGCTTCGCCCGGCTCGCGGCCATCGGCAGCGCGAGCGTCGCCCCCGACGGCCGGCACGTCGCGCTCCTGTGCGAGCGCAATGGGCGTCGCGCGGCCTGCGTATACGAGATCGATGCGGTCGACGCGCCGCCGCTCGTATTCGAGGCCCGCCCCGGACAGCGCCTCAGCAGCCTGTCCTGGACGGCTCCGGACTGGCTGATCTTCAGCGTCGACCTGTCGCAGGACCTCACCAATCTCACCCGCAACGTGCGCCTCACGACGTTCTCGCGGCTCGTGGCGGTCAACATCCGCACACGCGAGGGCGCGCAGCTGATGACGAATGCCGAGACCAGCTGGACCACCGACGTGACGGAGGTGGCGGCAGCGCCGCCGGCCACCCCGGACGAGGTCCTGATGACGGCCGTTTACGCGGACGGCCGGGTCGGTGTCGGCTATGGCCTGTACAAGGTCAACCTCAGGACGGGACTGGGCAAACGGGTCGACGACGGCGGCAACTCGACCTACAAGTTCGTGCTGGCACCCGACGGCACGCTGGTTGCGCGCGCCGACTTCGTGGGCGCCCGTCGCACCGACTCGATCTACCGGATCGACGGTCGCGGCGCCACGCGGATCTTCGAACGCACCGGCGTCGACACCAGTGTGTACGCGATCGCGGGCCTCCTTGCGGACAACCGCAGGCTCGCCCTGGGCAAGGTGTCACCGGAGGGGCGATACCGGCCCTGGTCGATCGACTTGTCGAACGGTGACGTGCAACCGATCGATATCGGCCTGCCGGACATCGATGTCCAGGGCTGGATGTCGGAAGGCGGGTCGCCCTCGATAGTCGGCGTCACCTATGTCGACGACGTGCCGCGGCAGAAATTCCTCGAGCCGACGTTGCAGCGCGCACTGGCGACGCTCGAGAAGGCACTGCCCGGCCAGGGCGTCTTCCTGCAGTCCTGGTCAGCCGACCGCAAGATCATCGCGGCCGCAGCCGCCCTGCCCGGCGAGCCCGCAACCTACTATCTCTACGACGTCGGCAGGAAGTCCGTATCGCCCATCGGCCCGGCGCGCCCCGAACTCGCCGGCCTGCCCATGTCGACGACGACCCGGATCCGCTACGCGGCGCGCGACGGGCTTGGAATCGAGGCCTTCCTCACATTGCCGCCCGGCAAGACGGCGAAGGACGGACCGTTCCCGCTGCTGCTGTTCCCCCATGGCGGGCCGCTCGAGCGCTCCGACGCCCGCTTCGACTGGTGGGGCGCTTACTTCGCACAGCGCGGCTACGCAGTCCTGAAGCCCAATTTCCGCGGCTCGGACGGCTACGGCCTCGAGTTTCGCAAGCGGGGCTACGGGGAATTCGGCGGCGCGATGATCGACGACATCATCGACGGCGCCCGCCACCTCGTCGCGCAGGGAACTGCCGATGGCGGGCGCATCTGCGCCATGGGCGCGAGCTACGGCGGCTACGCGTCGCTGATGGTTGCCATTCGCGATCCGGCGCTGGTCAAGTGTGTGGTCGCCGTGAATGCATTCTCCGAACCCTCCGACCTGATGTCCGAGGTCGTGAAGCACACGGGCGGCAAGTCGCTCGCCGTCGATTTCTGGGAAGACTACATGGGCAGCCGCTTTCGCGACCAGGCCTCCAAGATAGCGATTTCCCCGGCCCGCAGCGCGCAGGCCATCAAGGTGCCGGTGCTGCTGCTGCACGGAGCGCTCGATTCGACGGTCTTCGTCGAACAGTCGCGCACGCTCGCAAGGAAGATGCAGGCCGCCGGCGGTCGCGTGCGGCTCGTGGAATTCCCGGGCGATGACCACTACCTGCGCACCAGCGAAGTGCGCCGGGTGATGCTGTCCGAGATCGAAACCTTCCTTACCACCGGGTTGCCAGACAAATGATTCGCCTCAACCACCCACACATGGCCGGCGCCGCGCTCTGCCTGCTGGCCGTGCTGACCCTGCAGCCGGCCCGCGCCGACGACCTGATCGATCGTTTCTCGCGCCTCGATTCCATCGGCGGCGTGAGCGTCGCGAGCGATGGGCGGCACATCGCGCTGCTGTGCGAGCGGGGCGGTCACCGTGCTGCCTGCGTGTACGAGCTCGACTCGATCGACAAGCCACCCCAGGTCTTCACCGCGGGCCCCGAGCAGCGCATCTATCGCCTGCGCTGGAGCAGTCCCGACTGGCTGCTGCTCGACGTCGACTTCACGGCGGACCTGACCAACGTGACGAACAATGTGCGGCTCGTGACCTTCTCGCGCACGATCGCGTTGAATATCCGCAAGCCCGGTGGCGCACAGCTGCTCGGCAACGAGGAGACGGCCTACACGTCGAACCTGACGCGCATCGTCGCGGCACCGGAGTCCACCCCGGACGAGGTGCTGATGACCGCGTTCTACTGGCGGTTCGACTCGGTCAAGGACACCCGGCTGGGATCGGGCGGCGACAGCGCGCGCATGGGCCTGTTTCGCGTCAATCTCCGGACGGGCAACGGGAAACTGGTCGAAGATGGCGGGACCCAGACGTATTCGTACGTCCTCGACCCGCAGGGCACCGTGCGGGCGCGGGCCGATTTCGACGAAAAGGCGCGCCGCGACATCGTCTACCGCGTCGACCGCGGGCAGCTGACGAA
This sequence comes from uncultured Steroidobacteraceae bacterium, assembly GCA_964600535.1. GTDB lineage: Bacteria > Pseudomonadota > Gammaproteobacteria > Steroidobacterales > Steroidobacteraceae > CADEFQ01. The sequence goes on from CAZRLI010000024.1 coordinate 3,009, forward strand.
GCTGCTGGATCGCACCGCCGCCGGCTCGGGCGTCAACCCGATCGCGGGCCTCCTCGCCGACGGCCAGTCGCTCGCCCTCGGGGAGTATGGCGAGGATGGCGACTACACGGCCTACCTGATCGATCTCGCGAGCGGGGCGCAGCGACCGGCCGATCTCGGCCTCGCCGGCATCGATATCGGCGGCTGGATCGATGACGGCACGACTTCGTCGATCGTCGGGGTGCATTTCACCGGCACGCAGGAGAGCCAGCGATTCGTCGATCCGGTGCTGCAACGCTGGTACGCGGCGCTCGGCAAGGCCCTGCCCGGCAAGGGCATCCGCTTCGAATCCTGGTCCCGCGACCGCGCGACGATCGGCCTTGCCGCCGCCGGCCCCGGCGAGCCCGCGACCTACTACGTCTTCGATGCGAAACAGAAGTCGCTGTCGCCCGTGGGACAGGCGCGACCCGAGCTCGCCGGGCTGCCGGTCGCGCCGACGACCCGCATCCAGTACCCGGCCCGCGACGGGCTCGCCATCGAGGCCTTCCTCACGCTGCCGCCCGGCAGGACGGAGAAGGACGGGCCGTTCCCGCTGCTGCTCTTTCCCCACGGCGGGCCCTTTGCGCGTGACGACGCGGGCTTCGACTGGTGGGGCGCCTTCTTCGCGCAGCGCGGCTATGCAGTCCTGAAGCCCAACTTCCGCGGGTCGGACGGCTACGGGCTCGCGTTTCGCAAGAAGGGCTATGGCGAATTCGGCGGCGCGATGGTCGACGACATCATCGACGGCGCGAAGTACCTCGTGTCGAAGGGCGTCGCCGATGGCCGGCGCATCTGTGCCATGGGCGCGAGCTACGGCGGCTACGCGTCGCTGATGGTGGCGATCCGCGACCCGGCACTCGTCAGGTGCGTCGTCGGCGTGAATTCCGTGACCGAGCCCTCGGGCTACATCAGCGAAGTGGTCAAGCGCTACGGCAAGGACTCCAGGGCGGTCGAATTCTGGGACGACTACCTGGGCGACCGCTTCCGCGACACCGCCCAGAAGGCCGCCATTTCGCCGCTGCGCAACGCGCAGAACATCCGCGCCCCGGTCCTGCTGCTGCACGGCAGCCTCGACACGACGGTGTTCGTCGAGCAGTCCCGCACGATGCGTGACCGGCTCGCGGCGACGGGCGGCGACGTCCGGCTGGTCGAGCTCGAGGGCGACGACCACTACCTCAATACCACGGCCGTTCGCAAGACCTTGCTGACCGAGATCGACGCCTTCCTCGCGAGCCGTCTGGCGGCCAGGTAGCGACGAACAGAATCCCCGGGACGGGGATCTTGTCCTAAGCTCTGCTCCCCAGCCCAAGGAGTTCCCGATGTCATCGAAAACCCTGATCCTCGCCGCTGCCCTCGGCAGCCTGGTTTCCCTCGGCACCGCGCTGGCGGGCGACGAGAAAGGCGAGAGCGAGAAGTGTTACGGCGTCGCCGAAGCGGGCAAGAACGGCTGCGCCACCGCGAGCCACAGCTGCGCCGGCCAGGCCAAGGCCGACAAGGACCCGTCGGAATGGGTCAAGGTTCCGAAAGGCACCTGCGAGAAGATGGGCGGCAAGCTGACCGGCCCCGCGGCCATGTGACGAGCCCCTATCCGCTGTCCTCCGCACCGGTTCCGGTTCGCGCCGGAATCGGCTTGCGGGCGCCGCATCACCGGGAGGTCCTCGAGCGGCCTCCCGATGTCGGCTGGTTCGAAGCCCATAGCGAGAATTACTTTGCCGACGGCGGCGGCGCCATTGCGACGCTCGAGCGCGTGCGCGAGCGCTGGCCCGTCGCGCTGCACGGCGTCGGGCTCGCGCTCGGCTCCGCCGGGAGCCTCGACCGGGAACACCTGCGACGACTCGTGCAACTCGTCGGGCGCATCCAGCCCTGGGCGGTTTCCGAGCATGTGTGCTGGGGGCACGCCGGCGGGCGGCACACGAACGACCTGCTGCCGATGCCGCGCACGGAGGAGTCCCTGCGCCACCTCGCCGCGCGCGTCGGTGAATTGCAGGACGCGCTCGGCCGGCAGGTGCTGCTCGAGAATGTCTCGAGCTACCTCGAGTTCGCGGCGGCGCAGTTCTCCGAGGCGGGCTATCTTGCCGCGCTGGTCGCCGAGTCGGGCTGCGCGCTGCTGCTCGACGTGAACAATGTCTACGTGAATGCGCGCAACCACGGCTTCGACGCGCAAGGCTACTTCGACGAACTGCCGGCGGCGGCCGTGCGCGAGATCCACCTCGCCGGTCACGAGGTGACCCGCATCGGCGGCGAGGAGATCCGCATCGACACGCACGATCGGCGCGTCTGCGACGAGGTCTGGGCCCTGTACGCAAGCGCGCGGCGTCGTTTCGGCCCAGTGCCGACGCTGATCGAGTGGGACGCGGCGTTGCCACCCCTCGCGACACTCGTGGAAGAAGCGCGGCGCGCCGATGCGATTGGCTGAACTGCAGCGGCGCTTCGTCGCCATCCTGTACGGCGAGCCCGGCGACCTGCACGGCTGCATCCGCGGCACCGGCGACATCGCGACCGGGGACCGCATCGCCATCTATCGCCACAACCTGCGGGCGGGTTTCGAGAAGGCGCTCGCCGCCGGCTTTCCGGTGGTCGCCGCGCTCTGCGGCCCGGAATACTTCGGCGTGCTCGCGCGCGAGTTCCAGCAGGCCCATCCCTCGAGGTCGGGTGACCTGCACCATGCCGGCGAACCGTTCGCGGCCTTCCTGCAGCAGCGCTTCGGCGCCGGTGAGTACGCATACTTCGCCGATGTCGCCGCGCTCGAGTGGGCGCGCGAGCAGTCGGCGCGGGCCGCCGACGCGCCGCCGCCCGACCTGCGCCCGTTGGCCGCGGTGGCGCCGGAAGATGCCAGCGGCGTGCGATTCTCCCTGCATCCGGCCGTGCGCCTGGTCGCCTCGCGCTGGCCCGTGCTGGCGATCTGGGAAGCACACCAGGTCGCCGGCGAGGTGCAGGGAATCGATCCCGGCGCGGGCCCGGAGCAGGTCCTCGTGCACCGCACCGCTGCCGGGCCGGTGCTCGAGCGGATCAGCGCCGCGGAGCTCGCGTTGCTTGCAGCGCTGCAGCAGGGTGAAGCGCTCGGCACGGCACTCGACGCGGCGCTCGCGCAGGACCCCGCCTTCGACCTGGCCGCGACCCTGCAACGCTGCGTCGCGCGCGGGGTCCTGGCCGGCTAGCGACCCACCAGGCCTTCGCTGATCCAGCCCTTGAGGAAGGTCGCGGCACGCAACGCGGCGGCACTTTCGCCCGCGCGCCCCGCAAGCCCGGCGCACAACGTCGCGAAAGTCACGCCGTCCGAGACCTGCGCCAGTGCACGTGCCTCCTCGCGCGACACCGAACGGAACCTGATCGAGAGGTCGCGCCGCCAGGCGATCCACGCCGTCGGCGCACTCCCCGCCGTTGGCTCGCAGGGTCGACCCCGGGTCACCGCCTGCCAGCAGGCGACCGCGGCGGTGGTGGTCGCAAGGCGGCGCGCCGTCCGGTGCAGGCGTAACCGCAGCCCGGGCCAGTCCTGCGGACGCAGCGCGGCGAGATCTGCTTCGGTCAACGCGGCATCGTCGGCGGCATCGAAGACCTCCGCCAGCAGCCATTCCCAGCGCGCGAGTTCGGCCGGCAGGCCGCGAAGCTCGCGATGGAGGTCGGCACCGTACCAGCGGATCGAGGCATGCCGCGGCGGGTCGCGAGCGATGCGGGATGCGGCAATCCGTGCGAATTCCCGCTCGCCGAGCAAACTGCGCAGGACCGGATAGGTGACGCCGAGCGCGGCGGTGAGCCGCGCGCGATAGGCGTGCTCGTAGATGCCGAGCCGCGTGGCGATGTCCCGCTCCTCGCCGGCGACCCGCGATTCGATGGCGGATGTGCCGTGCAGGACCCGCTGCTGGAAGGTCGACTGCAGGGCCGCGAGCGACGTCATGCGGCTGCCGCCAGCGCGCCGGCCGCGATTTGCCGGGCGTGATCAAGCTCCGCCGTGAGGTCGGCAAGCGGCGGGATCATGTCGTCCCGCTCGATCATCGTCGCGGCCCCGGGGAAGCGCGCCGCCGCCACGGCATACAGGCGCCACACCTCCTCGCAGACCGGCGCGTCGTGTGTGTCGACGAGGAAGCGGCCCTGGCGGCTGTGCCCGGCGAGGTGCAGCTGGCGCACGCGCGCGGCGGGCAGCGCGCGCAGGAAATCGCAGGGATCGAATCCGTGGTTGACGCTGCTGACGTACACGTTGCTCACATCGAGGAGCAGCAGGCAGTCGGCCGCCTCGCCGAGGGCCGCCAGGAAGTCCCACTCGGTCATCTCCGAATCGCGAAAGCCCGCATAGCTCGACACGTTCTCGAGCATGATCCGGCGACCCAGCAGGTCCTGGACCTGCCGTATGCGCCCGGCGACGTGCGACAGCGCTTCGCCGGTGAACGGCATCGGCATCAGGTCATGCAGGTTCACGCCGCCGGTCCCGGTCCAGCACAGGTGATCGGAAATGGCGGCGGGCTCGATCCGGCGTGCCAGCGCGCGCACCGAACGCAGGTATTGGAAGTCGAGGGGCGCCGTGGAGCCGATTGAAAGCGACACGCCGTGCATCACGAGCGGGTAGCGCTCACGCACCCGCTCGAGGTAGCGCAGCGGCTGGCCACCGGGCACGAGATAATTCTCCGTGGTCACCTCGAGCCAGTCGATGCGGTGGTCACCCTCCAGCACCGCATCGTACAGTTCGGGCCTCAGCCCGAGACCGAAGCCCCGCATTGGCATCATCGACTCCCCGGCGCCGCCCCGGTCATTTGCCCGTTGCGCGGGTCACATGGGCTCCTTTGCGCCGGCCTTCGCCTTCTCTGCGTCGCACTGGGCCTGCGTCAACTCGAGGAAGCCCTTGCCCTTGCACGAGTTCTGGCCCCTGCACGCATTGGTTGCGGTCTTGCACGCCGAGGTGCCCTTGCACGAGTTCACCCCCATGCAATGGACGGTGGCCTCGTCGGCCGCCGATGCGGGCAGCGCGAGCGCGCCGAACAGCAGCGCGGCGGCCGTGGCGATGGCGGCCCCGCTCACCTTTCCGGATTCGAACATGTGGTAGCTCCTTGCTCTGGTCGGAATGAGTGACGATCACACGAAGGAGACCGGGGGGGCGGCCGGAAAATTACACGAGCGCCTGGCTGCACCTGCGCCGGCATGTAAGATTCGAGCCGATGGCCCGGTCTTCCTACCGTGAGCGACGGTTCGCGAGCCTGTGTGCACCCCGGAAGGCGGACATGCTGCGTTATGCCTACTGGCTGTGCCGCGACCGGGCGGTCGCGGAGGATGTCGTGCAGGAGTCGTTGCTGCGGGCCTGGAAATCGATCGACGCGCTCGAGAGCGCTGCGGCCGTGAAGCCGTGGCTGCTCACCATCGTGCGGCGCGAGTTCGCGCGCACGTTCGAGCGCAAGCGGCACGAAACGGTCGACGTCGCGGCGCTCGAATCATCCGGCGATGCGGCCCTTGCGGCCGCCACCGATCCCGGGGTCGACGACATGCGCCGCGCGATGTTGCGGCTCGAGCCGATCTACCGCGAGCCGCTCGTGCTGCAGGTGCTGTTCGGCTATTCCACCGCCGAAATCGCTTCCCATCTCGACATCAGCCAGCCCGCGGTGCTCACGCGCCTGTTCCGCGCGCGCGAGAAACTGCGCGAGGAGCTTGCGTGAACTGCCAGGAATTCAGGGCGATCGTCGGTGCCGAGCCGCAGCGGTCGAACGCGGGGATCGAGGCGCATGCGACGAGCTGCAGTGCGTGCACGGCCTATCGGAACGAGCTGCGCCGCATGGATGACGTGCTGCAGCGGGCCCTTGCGGTCGAAGTCGACGCCGGAGCCCTGCGCATGCCCGCCGCACCGGCACGAAGTGCGTGGCAGGGCTGGGCGATGGCGGCGGGCGTGGCGTGCGCAACGCTGGCCGCGGGACTGCTGTGGTTCGCGTCGCCCCGCTCCGCGCTGGCCGCCGATGTCGTCGCCCACATGGCCGAGGAGCCCCAGTCATGGGCGCGCACGGAGGTGGCCGCCGACCCGTCACGGCTGGCGCAGGTGCTCGCGCGCGCGGGGGTGTACCTCAAGGCCGGAGCGGGGCCCGCCACCTACGCCAACAGCTGCTGGTTCCGGGGTCACCACGTGCCCCATCTGGTCTTCCAGGCGCAAGGCGGGCCCGTGACCGTCATGGTCCTCACCGAAGAGCAGGTCACGGGCCCGGTCCGGTTCGATGAAGGCGGCTATGCCGGCGTCATCGTCCCGGCACAGCGTGGCGCACTGGCCATCCTCACGCGCGGCACCCGGCCGGGTCCCGATACGGTCAGCCGCCTGCAGGCGGCAATTGCCTACGCCAGCCGCTGAACCAGCCATGAAATAAAGGCCGGCGAGGCACGGTCTCCTGCCACGTCCGACTCAACTTCAGCGGAGTGCAACCCAATGACCAGGAATACCGTCCTCGCGGCCGCCCTCGGCAGCCTCATCACCCTCGGCCTCTCGCCCGCGATGGCGGCGCAAGGCGCAGCCGAGAAATGCTACGGCGTCGCCGCACCCGGCAAGAACGATTGCGCCACGGCGGCGCACGCCTGCGCCGGGCAGTCGAGCACCGACCGGGACCCGCGCGAATGGAAGAACGTGCCGGCGGGCACCTGCGGGAAGCTGGGCGGAAAACTCTCGGCCCCGGGTAAGTGACCGTGCGCATGGCAGCCCTGCATGCGCAGCTTGCCTCCGGCCTTGACCGGCTTCGCTCGCCGCTGCTGCTGGCGTGCCGGCTCTACGTGTCCTGGCAGTTCCTGAAATCAGGCTGGCTCAAGCTGAGCGATTGGGACACGACGCTGTTCCTGTTCCAGGACGAGTACCGCGTGCCCTTGCTGCCGCCTGCCTGGGCGGCGGTCGCCGGTGCGGCGGGCGAGACCGTGTTCCCGCTGCTGCTGATCGCGGGCTTCGCGAGCCGCCCTGCGGCGCTCGGGCTCTTCGCGGTCAACGCGCTCGCCGTCTACTCCTACAGGCACGTGTTGCTCGCGGCCGGCTACGAGGCGGCGCTTGCCCAACACGTGCTGTGGGGCTTCATGCTGCTGGTGCTGATCGTGTTCGGCCCGGGGCGGCTGTCGGCCGATCAGGCCGCCATCGGCAGCGGTGCGGGCCGGGCGATCGCGTAACCCTGGATGTAGTCGACGCCCATGCCGCGGGCGGCCTCGAGCGCCGCTTCGTCTTCGACTGCCTTGGCGATGACGCGGAACTCGAGCGTGCGGGCGAGCTTCACCATGGCATCGACCATCGCGCGGTTGACGCTGTCGGTGCCGAGGTTCTTCATGAACGAGCCGTCGATCTTCACGAAGTCGACGGCGAGCGTCTTGAGGTTGACGAAGGAGCCGGCGCCGGCGCCGAAGTCGTCGAGCGTGAACTGGCAGCCCATGACGTCCAGCACCTGGATGAAGCGCCGCGCCTGCTCGAGGTTGGCCGCGACCGCCGCCTCGCCCAGCTCGAAGCAGACACGGGAGGGCGCCACGCCGGTGCGGTCGAAGCAATCGACCACGAACTCGAGGAACTGCGCGTCGGCGAGCGTTTGCCCGGAAATATTGATCGCGACCGTGCGGCCCGGCGGCGTCTGGATCGCGCCGCGGCCGAGCGCCGCCAGCGTCGTCTGCACGACCCAGCGATCGATGTAGGTCGTCAGGCGATAGCGCTCGGCGGCATGCATGAAGTCGGCAGGCACGAGGTCGCTGCCGCTCACGTCGCGCAGCCGCACCAGCACCTCGAGCGCGGGGCCGGTGCCGTTGGCACCGAGCGCCGGAACGATCGGCTGGTGGTACAGCTGGAAGCGGTTGTCCTTGAGCGCGGCCTGCAGCCGATGCAGCCACTGCAACTCGCCGGAGCGGCGCGCGGCCGCCTCGTCACGCGCCGAGTACACCGCCACCTGGCCCGTACCCTGCCGCTTGGCGACGTAGCAGGCCGAGTCCGCGGCCGCGAGCAGTTCATCCATCGTGCCCGATTCGCGTGACAGCTCCACGATGCCGACCGACACGCCGATGCTGAATACGCGGTCACGCCACACGAAGCGGTGCTCGGCGACCGCGCGGCACACGTCGTCGGCGATCTGCCGCGCCTTGTCGAGCGGGCAACCGAGCAGCAGCAGGCCGAATTCGTCGCCACCGATGCGCGCGACCGTGTCCGAGTCGCGCACGGCGTCGCGCAGGATCTTGGCGGCCTCGCGCAACAGGCTGTCGCCGGCCACGTGGCCGCTCGTGTCGTTCACCAGCTTGAAGCGGTCGAGGTCCAGGTAGCAGAGGATGTGCGTGCCATCGCCACGACGCGCCGCGTCCGCGGCCTCCTCCAGCCGGCGCTCGAACTCGCGCCGGTTCACGAGCCCGGTGAGCGCATCGTGCGTCGCCTGGTAGGACATCTGGCGCGTCATGCCGCGCAGCTCGGTGACGTCACGCAGCAGGACCACGGCGCCCGTCACGGCGCCGCTCGCGTCGCGCAGCGGCGAGGCGAGCGGCTCGATCGCACGCTCCGCGCCACTGTCGCGGGAGACCAGCAGTGCGCGCCGTGGCGCATGCACGGCCGCCCCGCTCTCGATGGCGTGGCGCACGGGATCGGCGATCGCACGGCGCTCGGCTTCATCGACGAGCCCCACGATGTCCTCGAAGCGCCGGCCGCGCGCATCGAAGCGGGAAATGCCCGCGAGGGCCTCGGCCGCCGTGTTCATGAATTCGATCTGGCCCTGCGCGTCGGTGACCACGATGCCCTCGGCGAGCGACTCGAGCGCATCCTCGTGCGCGGCACGCGCCGCCGGTGGTTCGGCGGCGCCCGCTTCGGCACCGATCACCGGCAGGCGCAACGCGGGCACCGTCTGCGTCGGCACGACTTCGACGCCCGTGACCAGCACCGCCGGGCCGCCCTCGTAGTCGATCAGGGTGGTGGTGACCTCGAGGCGGCTCGCGACGCCCTGCAGGCCGATGATGTCGATCTCGTACCGGTCGGCCGTGGGCTCGCCGGCGAGCTTGCGACGCAGGTTCTCCTCGACCAGGTCCGCGCTGTCGGCCGCGACGATGTCGGCGAGGCGCCGGCCGGGCAGCACCGCGCGCTCGGCGCCGACGAGGTTCGCGAACTGGCGGTTGGCGTAGAGGATCACGTCGCGATGCACGACCAC
>CAZRLI010000025.1:0-12029 GCA_964600535.1 uncultured Steroidobacteraceae bacterium
TGAGGACGTGGTGCACCTTCACCTGCACACAGACGTGATAGTGCCGCTCGCTATTTCGATCGTCGCCGAGGAGTAACTCCGCTGTCTTTTCGCCCGAGTCCATTGCCAGATAGTGCGATGCCGGGCGAGCCGCGGACCCCACCGCATTCCGTCGAGGCGGAGCAATCCGTCCTCGGCGGCCTCATGCTGGACGCCGCCGCATGGGACAGCGTCGGCGACGTGCTGACGGCCGGGGACTTCTACCGGCCGGACCATCGGCTCATCTTCGAAAGCATTGGCCTCCTCTCGGGCGAGGGCAAGGCCTGCGACGTCATCACCGTGTCCGAGCACCTCGAGCGCAGCGGCCGCCTCGAGGATGCCGGCGGACTCGCCTACATCGGCAGGCTCGCCAGCGACACGCCCACCGCCGCGAATATCCGCGCCTATGCTGCCATCGTGCGCGAGCGTTCGCTGCTGCGCCGGCTCGCGAAGGCCGGCAGCGAGATCACGGCCTCGGTCTACCAGCAGCAGGGCGAAAGCGCCCGCGAACTGGTCGACCGGGCGGAGCAGGCGGTCTTCGAGATTGCCGAGCAGGGCGCGCGCGGCCGGGATGGTGCGCTCTCGGTGCGTTCGCTGCTGCCCGCGCTGATCGACAAGATCGACGAGTGGCACAACAACCCGGATGCACTGCGCGGCCTGCCGACCGGCTTCACCGATTTCGACAGGAAGACCGGCGGCCTGCGCGGCGGTGACCTGGTGATCGTTGCGGGGCGCCCGTCGATGGGCAAGACGACGCTCGCGGTCAACATCGCCGAGTACGCGGCGGTCAACCCGAACATCAAGGCCTCGGTGGTGATCTTCTCGATGGAGATGCCCTCCGACCAGGTCATCACGCGCATGCTGTCGTCGATCGGCGGCGTGCCGCTCAATGCGATCAGGAGCGGCAAGGTGGCCGACGAGGACTGGGCGCGCATCACGGGTGCGACCAGCCAGCTGTCCGAGGCGAGGATATTCGTCGACGAGACGCCCGGCCTCACGCCCACCGAGCTGCGCGCCCGCGCGCGCCGGGTCAAGCGCGAGCACGGACTCGACCTCATCGTGGTGGACTACCTGCAGCTGATGCAGGTGGCCGGGACCAAGGAGAATCGCGCCACCGAGATCGCCGAGATCTCCCGCGGCCTCAAGGCGCTCGCGAAGGAGCTCGATTGCCCGGTGATCGCGCTCTCGCAGCTGAACCGCGGCGTCGAACAGCGGCAGGAAAAGAAGCCGGTGATGTCCGACCTGCGCGAGTCGGGCGCGCTCGAGCAGGACGCCGACATGATCCTCCTCATCTACCGCGAGGAGGTCTACGACAAGAACACGACCAAGAAGGGCCTCGCCGAGGTCGAACTCGCGAAGCACCGAAACGGCGAGATCGGTACGATCCTGCTGACCTTCCAGGGGCCGTTCAGCCGTTTCGTCAACTACGCGCCGGACAGCTACGCGGAGGGTGTGTTGCGGTGAGCCGGCTGATCCGCGCCCGCATCGACACCGCCGCCCTTCGCGCCAATTTCGACCGTCTCCGGGCCATCGCTGCCGGACGCCGCGTGATTGCGGTGGTGAAGGCGAACGGCTATGGCCACGGCGCGGTGACTGTCGCGCGCGCACTCGAATCCGCCGACGCCTTTGGCGTCGCGCGACTCGAGGAGGGCATCGAGTTGCGCGCAGCCGGCATCCGCCAGCCCGTCCTGTTGCTCGAGGGCGTGGTCACGCGCGAGCAGTTGCAGGAAGCGGCCGAACACCGGCTCGATCTCGTCGTGCACGAGCTGTCCCAGATCGCCTTGCTCGAGGCCTGGCGCGGGCCGCAGTCGTTCGCGCTCTGGCTGAAGGTCGATACCGGCATGCACCGCCTCGGATTTCGCGCGGAAGATGCCGCAGCCGTGCTGGCGCGTCTGCGCGGGCTGCCTGTCCCGGCCGCGCACCTGCGCGTGATGACGCATTTCGCGTGCGCGGATGAACGGGACTCGCCCGTGACGCGCGAGCAGATTACGCGCTTCGGGGCGCTGGCCGCACCGCTCGGGCTCGAGACGAGCCTGTGCAATTCGGCCGGCCTGCTCGGCTGGCCGGCCGCGCGTGGCGACTGGGTGCGACCGGGACTGTCGCTCTATGGCGTGTCGCCCTTCGCCGGCGAGAGCGCGGTGTCGCTCGGGCTTGCGCCCGTGATGACGCTCACGACCACCGTGATCGCCACGCGCCCGGTCGCGCGCGGCGAGTGCGTCGGCTATGGCGCGCGCTGGCGTGCACCGCGCGACAGCCGGGTTGCCATCCTCGCGGCAGGCTACGCGGACGGCCTGCTGCGCGGGCTGCCGGGCGGCTCGCCAATCCTGGTTTGCGGCCAGCGCGCCCCGCTGGTGGGGCGGGTGTCGATGGACATGATCGCGGTCGACGTCACGGGCCTGGCGGGCGTCGAGGTCGGCACGACCGCCGAGCTGTGGGGCCCGTCATTGCCGGTCGAGGAGGTCGCGGCCCATGCCGGTACGCTGGCCTACGAGCTGCTCTGCGGCGTCACTTCGCGCGTGGAGTTCGTCACCACTTGACCATGACGTGGCGCACGCAGGTGTAGTCCTCGAGCGCATACGTCGACAGGTCCTTGCCGTAGCCGGAGCGCTTGAGGCCGCCGTGCGGCATCTCGGAGACCAGCATGAAGTGCGTGTTCACCCAGGTGCAGCCGTAGCGCAGCCGCGCGGCCACCTGCATCGCGCGACCCGCATCCTTCGTCCACACCGATGAGGCGAGGCCGTAGTCCGAGTCGTTCGCCCACTCGATCGCCTGCTCGGTGTCCTTGAAGCGCGTGACCGTGACCACGGGGCCGAAGACCTCCTTGCGCACGATCTCGTCGCCCTGCCTTGCCCCGGCGATCACGGTCGGCTCGTAGAAGAAACCCGCCCCGGCGCGGGTGTGGCCGCCGGTGGTCACTTCCATGTGCTTCTTGCCATCGGCGCGGGAGACGAAGCCAGCGACGCGCGAGCGGTGCTTCGCGGTGATCAGCGGACCCATCTCGACGCCGTCCTCGTTCTGCGTGCCGACCTTGATCGAGGCGACGGCGTGCGAGAGATCGGCGACCAGCTTCTCGTAGATGCGCCCGCCCGCGTACAGGCGGCACGCGGCGGTGCAGTCCTGGCCCGCGTTGTAGAAGCCGAAGGTGCGAACGCCCGAGACCACGGCGTCCAGGTCGGCATCGTCGAACACGATGACCGGTGCCTTGCCGCCGAGCTCGAGGTGGGTGCGGCGCGTGCCCTTCGCGGCGGCCGCCAGGATCTTCTCGCCGGTCGCCACGTCTCCCGTGAGCGAGATCATCGCGACCTGCGGATGTGCGACGAGCGGTGCACCGACCTGGGCACCACGGCCGCAAATGACATTGAGCACGCCCGCCGGGAAGAGATCGGCTGCGAGGATGGCGAGGCGCAGGCTGGACAGCGGCGTCTGCTCGGAGGGCTTCAGCACCACCGTGTTGCCGGCGGCGAGTGCCGGCGCGATCTTCCATGCCGCCATCAGCAGTGGATAGTTCCAGGGCGCGATCGAGGCGACGACGCCGACCGGATCGCGCCGGATCATGCTGGTGAATCCCGCGAGGTACTCGCCGGCGACCGCCCCATGCTGGGTCCGTGCCGCGCCCGCGAAGAAGCGGAACACGTCTGCGACCGCGGGAATCTCGTCGGCGAGCACGGCACCGTAGGGCTTGCCGCAGTTCTGCGACTCGATCGTCGCGAGTTCGGTGGCCGCCCCCTCGATGCGATCCGCGAGCTTGAGCAGCGCCGCCGCCCGTTCCCTGGGAGGCGTGGCGGCCCAGCCCGGGAAGGCGGCGTCCGCGGCCCTGGCGGCCGCGTCGACCTGCTCGGGTGACGCCTCATGCACGGTGGCGAGCACCCGGCCGCTCGCCGGGTCGAGTACCGGCTCATCCTTGCCCTTGCCGGCGACGGCCTTGCCCTTGATGAACAGCTTCGTATCCACGTGCACCTCACTCAGTCCCGCTCGGCGGCCGGGCGGGTCAGATAGTACGCGAGCAGGATCGGAATGAGCGTCACGGCGATCACCAGCACCGCGACGACATTGGTGATCGGCCGGTCGCGCGGCCGGAAGAGCTCGTTGAAGAACCAGATCGGCAGCGTTTCCTGGTGTCCCGCCGTGAAGATCGTGACGATGATCTCGTCGAAGGACAGCGCAAAGGCGAGCATGCCACCCGCCAGCAGCGCGGTGGCGACCTGCGGCAGCAGGATGCGGCGGAAGGTCTGCCAGCTGTCGGCGCCGAGGTCCATGGAGGCCTCGATCCAGCTCTGCGGCAGGCGGCGCAGGCGCGCGACGACGTTGTTGTAGACGATCACGATGCAGAAGGTGGCGTGGCCGACGACGATCGTCCAGAACGAGGCGTCGAGGCCGACGAGCTTCATCGCGGCAAGGAGTGCAATGCCGGTGATGATGCCGGGCAAGGCGATCGGCAGCACGAACAACAGGGTCAGGGCGTTCTTCGCGCGGATCCGGCTGCGCGCGAGCGCGAAGGCCGCCAGCGTGCCGAGGCCGAGGGCGGCGAGGGTGGCGAGGCTCGCGACACCGAGCGACAGGCGCAGCGCCTGCCAGATGTCACTGCGCCCGAATGCCAGCGCGAACCAGCGCAGCGTCAGGCCCGGCGGCGGGAAATCGTAGGTGCGATCCTCGGTCGTGAACGCGTAGAGCACGATGATCGCGACCGGCGCGTGCATGAAGGCGATGCCCGCCCAGGCGGCGATGCGCGCACCGAGCGAAGGGGAGTCCCAAGCCCGGCTAGAGCGCATCGAAGGCCCCGGCGCGGCGCGCGAGCGCAAGATAGATCGCGATCAGCACGATCGGCACGACCGAGAACGCGGCGGCGAGCGGAATGTTGCCGGCGGTGCCCTGCTGCTGGTAGACCATCATGCCGATGAAGTACCCGGGCGCGCCGACCACGCTCGGGATGATGTAGTCGCCGAGCGTCAGCGAGAAGGTGAAGATCGAGCCGGCCGCGACGCCGGGCAGCGCGAGCGGCAGCGTCACCCGCCAGAAGGTCTGCGAGGGCCTGGCACCGAGGTCCGCCGACGCGGCGAGCAGGCTCCCCGGCACGCGCTCGAGTGCCGCGGCGATCGGCAGGATCATGTACGGCAACCACATGTAGACGAACACGATGAACATGCCGAGATAGGAGGAGGAGAGCGACGGGCCGCCAATCCCCGGCGCACGCAAGGCGGTCTCGAGCGCGCCGTCGAGGCCGATCGCGGTCAGGCACCAGTTGAGGATGCCTTCCCTGGCGAGGATCAGGCGCCATGCATAGACCTTGACGAGATAGCTGGTCCACATCGGCAGCATCACGGCGACGTAGAAGAAGGCCTTCAGGCGGCCGTGCGCGTAGCGGGCCATGTAGTTGGCGATCGGCAAGGCGACGATGGCGGCGGCGACCGTCACGGCGACCGCCATCGTCGTCGTGCGCAGCACGATGTCGAGGTTGGCAGGCTGCGTGAAGAGCTGCGCGTAGGTCTTGAGCGTGACCCGCCGGATGATCGTCGCGGTGAACTCGTCGATCGCGTAGAAGCTCTGCGCGAGGAGCGCGAACAGCGAGCCGAGGTAGACCGTGCCGAACCACAGCAGCGGCGGCACGAGCAGCAGGTACGCCGCGAGCGCCGGGCGGCGGTAGAAACAGGTCGACACCGCGCGCAGCGGGTGTGGGGTGGTGCCGGCGACGAGGGCGGTCACGGTCAGTCCGCCGCGAGCGGAACCTGGTGCGCGCGCAACCAGAAGAGCGCGACGCGTGTACCCGGCTCGCGCGCGAGCGGCGTGGCGATCTCCGGGCGTGTCGCGGTGATCAGCTGGTCGTCGTCGGTGCGCACCTGCCAGCGGCGCACCGCGCCCTGGTACTGGGTGTCGACGATCGTGCCTTCGAGGCGCACCGTGCCGTCGGGAGGGGGCGTGGCCGTACCCACGACGTCGATGTGCTCCGCGCGCACCGCGAACTGCCCGCCGATCACGTTGGCGCCGCCGACGAAGCGCGCCACGAAGGCGGTACGTGGCTGGGTGTAGAGCGACTGCGGCGAATCGAGCTGCTCGATGCGGCCGCGGTTGAACACCGCGACCCGATCCGACATCGACAGCGCCTCGCCCTGGTCGTGGGTCACGTAGACGAAGGTGATGCCGAGCCGGCGCTGCAGGCCGCGCAGCTCGAGCTGCATTTCCTCGCGCAGCTTGAGGTCAAGCGCACCGAGCGGCTCGTCGAGCAGCAGTACCTTCGGGTGGTTCACCAGTGCGCGCGCCAGCGCAACGCGCTGCTTCTGCCCGCCGGAAAGCTGTGCTGGGCGCCGACCGCCCGCATCCGCGAGCTTCACGAGCGCGAGCATCTCCTCGCCGCGGCGCCGGCACTCGGCGGCCGGGACGCGCCGCACGCGCAGGCCATAGGTGACATTGTCGAGCACCGACATGTGCGGGAAGAGGGCGTAGTCCTGGAAGACCGTGTTGACGTCGCGGTCGTAGGCCGGGGTCGACGACACGTCGACGCCATCGAGGCGCACTTCGCCGCGGTCCGGCAATTCGAACCCCGCGATCAGCCGCAGGCAGGTCGTCTTGCCGGAGCCCGACGGTCCCAGCATCGAGAAGAACTCTCCCGGTTCGATCGCGAAGCTGACGCGATCGACGGCGACGATTGCGCCGAATGCGCGGCGGACGTCGCGGAACTCGATCGCCGCGGCCATGCGCGGGCGAGCGCCAGCGCTCGCCCTAGCGGCCGCCCATGATCGCGACGTAGTCGGTCGCCCAGCGGCTGTAGGGCACGCAGCGGCCGAGCGCGGTGTCGCAGCTCGATTCGGGCGTACGCCAGAACCAGATCTTGTCGAAATTCTCGACGCCGTTCTTCTTGCAGCCTTCGGGCCCGAGCAGCGCGTTGCCGTCGCAGGCCGCGGTCACGACCGGGACCGAGCCGAACCACGCCGCCACGTCGCCCTGCACCTTGGTGTTGATCGACCACTCCAGCCACTTGTAGGCGCAGTTCGGGTGCTTCGCCTTGCTCGCAAGCATCGTGGTGTCGGCCCAGCCAGTGGCGCCTTCCTGCGGCACGACGCTCGCGATCGGCTGCTTGTTCGCCTCGAGCGTGTTGACCTGGAACGGCCAGGAGCCCGAAGCGACGATGCCTTCGTTGGTGAAGTCCTGCACCTGCACATTGGCGTCGTGCCAGTAGCGCTGCACGAGCGGATGCTGCTTTCGCAGCACGTCGAGCGCCGCGGCGTACTGCTTCTCGTCCAGCTGGTAGGGGTTCATGATGCCGAGGTCGCGCCGGTTGTAGAGCAGGTAGAGCGCGGCATCGGCGATGTAGATCGGGCCGTCGTAGGCCTGCACGCGGCCCTTGTTGGGCTTGCCGTCGGGCAGGTCCTGCGGCTCGAAAACCACCGACCATGAGGTCGGCGGCGTCGGGAACACCTTGGTGTTGTACATCAGCACGTTCGGGCCCCACTGGTAGGGCACGCCGTAGTGCACGCCGTCGACGTAATGCCACAGCGCGCGGCGCAGGCGGATGTCGATCGCGTTGTAGCTCGGGATGAGGGCCGTATTGATCGGCTGCACGGTGCCGCCGCGGATCAGGCGCAGCGAGGCATCGCCCGAGGCGGTGACGAGATCGTAGCCACCCTGGGTCATCAGCGAGACCATTTCGTCGGAGGTGCCGGCGGTCTTCACCGTGACCTTGCAGCCGGTGTCCTTCTCGAACGGCGTCACCCAGTCGTAGCCCTTGTCGGTGTCGCCGCGCTCGATGTAGCCGGGCCAGGCAACGATGTCGACCGCGCCCTCGAGCGGGCCGATTTCCGCCGGCAGGACCGGGCCCCTGGCGGCCGTCGCGGCCGGCTCCGCGGGCTTCTTGCCGCAGGCGGCCAGGGTGAGGAGAAGTGTGCTGGCGAGCAGCAGTCCGTTCCGGAACGCGCGAGTTGTCATGGTGTTTCCCCTTCCGCCGCGGATTCTAGGCTCTGCCCCGCTGGTACTTCCAGTGGCGCGACTTGCCCGCCGCGAGCCAGGTGGCGGCCTCAGCGAGCCTGCGCTCGCGCGTGTCAGCGCGCTTCGCGCTGCGAATCCAGTCCACGTAGTCCCGGCGACCACTCGGCGGCAGCGCGGCCCAGGTTGCCCGGGCGCGGGCATTGCCGCGCAGGATTTTCGCGAGTTCCGCCGGGGTCCTGAGCGGCGGCTTCGAATGCTTGAGCGGGCGCGGCACCGGATGCGCACCGGCGTTCAACGCCATCGCCTTGCGCACGAGTGCCTGCAGCGTACGCCTCGCGGGCAGGTCGCTGATGCGGGTGATGCGCCCGAGATCGCCCATTGCGTCGTCGCGCCCGTCGGCGTGGCCGACGACCAGTGCGCCTTTCCAGAAACCGAAACTGCAGTGCGCCTTGAACGCCGCCATGCCGCAGAGCAGGCCATGATGGGTGTAGTGCGGCATGCCCCACTTGATCGTTTCTTCGATCATGGGCGACGTGCCGAGAATTGCGGAGCGCAAATGAATCAGGATCGCGCGGGCGAAACGGGGCGCCTTCGCAATATATGCGTCCACGCGTGTGTCACGACTTTGCACGGCGCGATGTGTCCTTCAATCGGACGAACAGGGCTGAGCCGTCGCCCGACTGCATTTCTTCGACCTCGACGTACGGTTGCCCTCGCGCAAGATCGCCCAGCTTCCGGTAGCCGTAATTCCGCTCGTCAAACGACGGGTGACTCTTGCGAATGTAATGCCCGACATTGCCGAGGTGCGACCAGCCGTTCTCACGAGCCGAGTCCTCGATCGCCGGGCGTAACAGGCTCTCAAGCGCAGGCAGGTCGCGTGAAACGGTGCTTATGCTTCCTTCTGTCGCCGTGCTCAGGATTTCCGTGTACGTGAACTTGTCACAAGCGGAAACGAAGGGGTCGGGGGTCTTTCGTTCGCCAAACCCGTAGACAATGACGCCTGATTCGCGCAGACGCGTCGCAAGCCGTGTGAAATCGCTGTCAGAAGAGACCAGGCAAAAACCGTCGAGATTGCCTGCATGCAAGAGGTCCATCGCGTCGATGATCAACGATGAATCTGTGGCATTCTTGCCCGTCGTGTAGCTGAACTGCTGGATTGGCTGAATGGCATGACGGTGCAGCTCGCTCTTCCAGAGCCGCAGGTTCGTGGTAGTCCAGTCGCCATACGCGCGCTTGACGCTGGCAATTCCATATCGGGCGATCTCGGCGAGAAGATTTGCGATTCCGGCAGCTTGCGCATTGTCTGCGTCGATCAGGACGGCGAGGCGGTCGTTGCTTTTCGAAGCCATGGCCGCATTATGCGCTGCCGTGCGAGACTGGGTACCGCTCCTTCGGGAGCAGGGAGCGCGCCACCCGCGGGCTTTCCATGAGCGACATCACGACCGACGAACTCACGGTCGAAGTCCGCCCGGGCATGGGCTTCGACGTCGCGCGACTCGAGGCATATCTCGCGGCCGAGGTCGGGGGCTTTCACGGGCCGTTGTCCGTGCGCCAGTTCAGGGGCGGGCAGTCGAACCCCACCTATCTGCTGGGCACGCCGGATCGACGCTATGTCCTGCGGCGCAAACCCCCGGGGCCATTGCTCGCCTCGGCCCATGCGGTCGATCGCGAATACCGCGTGATCACGGCGCTCGGCGCACATACGTCCGTGCCGGTCGCGCGCACGTTCGCGCTCTGCACGGACGACGCCGTGATCGGCAGCTGGTTCTACGTGATGGAGCATGTCGCGGGCCGCGTGTACTGGGACCCGACGCTCCCCGAGCTGCCGCGGGCGGCGCGGTGCAGTCATTACGAGGCCATGGTCGGCGCGCTCGCGAGCCTTCACCGTGTCGACCCGGTGGCCGTGGGGCTCGCCGACTACGGCCGCGCGGGCGGCTACCTGCCGCGGCAGATCGCACGCTGGGCGAGGCAGTATCACGAGGACGAAGCCGCCGGCCGCATCGATGCGATGGACCGCGTGATCGACTGGCTGCAGGAGCACCTGCCCGCCGCCGAGCCGCCCGCGGCGATCGTGCACGGCGACTACCGCCTCGACAACCTGGTATTCGATGCGGCAGGTCCCAGCGTCCTCGCCATCCTCGACTGGGAGCTCTCGACGCTCGGTGACCCGCTCGCGGACTTCGCCTACCACCTGGTGAGCTGGCGGATGCCCTCGCTGTCGCTGCCGGGTCTCGCCGGCCGCGATCTCGTCACGCTCGGCATTCCAACCGAAGACGAGTACGTCGCGACCTATTGCCGGCTCACGGGGCGCGACGGCCTGCCCGACCTCGATTTCTACCTGGCGTTCTCCCTGTTCCGCCTCGCCGGCATCTTCCATGGCATCCGCGGCCGGGTGCTGCGCGGTACGGCAGTCAGCGCGCGTGCGCGGGACTACGCCGCGCTCACCGAGGCTATGGCGGAGCTGGCGTGGGCGCAGGCACGTAGAGGCTCGTCTCCCGGCCATCGCCGTTGAGCTCGATGCGCCGCTCGAACACGAGGCCGATCTTTTCGAGGAGGCGGATCGAGCCGGCATTGTCCGGCGAAACGATCGCGACGATGCGCGGGAGGCCGAGCACGCGCCGGCCGTGGTCCATCACGGCGGCGGCGGCTTCGTAGGCATAGCCCTGGCCCCAGTAAGCGGGCAGGTAGGCGAAGCCGATGTCGATGTCGTCGAGGTTGTCGCGCTTGAGCAGGCCGCACATGCCGATCGGCGTGCCGTCGTCGCGTCGTTGCGCAAGCCAGAGCCCGAGACCATGGCGTCGGTAGCTCGCGATGGGACCCTGTTCGATGTAGGCGCGCGCGTCATCGAGCGTGCGCACGCCGCGATCGCCGATGAAACGCAGGAACGAGGGCTCGTTCAGCAGTTGCAGGATGAAAGCGGCGTCGCCGACCTCGATGAGGCGCAGCGCCAGGCGCCGGGTCTCGAGGATCGTCACGCTGCGCGCCGCTGCGCCGCCGCTCAGCCTTCGAAGAATCCCATCTTCACGCCGGCGAGCTGGATGACGTCATTGTCCTGCAGCTTGCGGGCCTGGGCGCCGATTGCCGCGCCGTTGACCAGCGGGTAGTCGCCCGCCGTCTCGCTGTCGACGTGCACGATGAAATAGCCGTCGGAGCGGCGCGTGATCGCGGCGACCTGCACGCCGGGGCGTCCCAGGGTCGTCAGCGCCTTGGACAGCTCGAGCTCGCGCCCGGCGAAGGCGCCGGAAAGGACCTGCAGCTTCGCCGGCTTGAAGGCCTGCTGGCCCTCGGCCAGTGCCTTGCGGATACCGGTGGCGCTCGGCCCGGCCGCGGCATCGGCCGCGACATCGCGCAACTTGTCGACGGGGCGCGCCGACGGCTGGATCACCATCGTCTTTTCGAATTCGTCCTGCTGTTCGTCGTCCTCGACGAAACGCAGCTGGTGGTGGCCCACCGTCACCACGTCGCCGTGCTGCAGCGCGTGCTTCTTGATCAGCTTGCCATTGACATAGGTGCCATTGGTGCTGTTCAGGTCCTCGAGGAACGAGTCGTTGAGGATATTGATGATCAGCGAGTGATGGCCGCTGACCGCGGGATTGTCGATGCGGATGTCATTGTCAGGGAGGCGCCCGATCGTGTAGCGCTCCTTGTTCATGTTGTATTCCGCGAGGACCTGGCTATCCAGGCTCAAAATCAAGCGTGCCATGTGTCCGCCTTACTCAGCTGAACCAGCCCAGTACCCGATCGAAGACGCCGCGATGCGCGGGGAACGAGTCGAGGATCTGGGCCATCACGACCGAGACGTTATCCCGACCCCCGTTGTCGTTCGCAAGTTGAATCAAATGCTTGGCGACCGTATCCAGATTATCACCAAAGGTATTGACCGTTAAGTGAATATCGCTGTCCTCGACCATGTCGTTCAGGCCGTCGGAGCACAGGACGTAATGATCGCCTTTGTGAACAGGGACTTCCTGCAGCTCGACCTCGACATTGGCCTCGACGCCGAGCGCGCGGGTGACGTAGTTCTTGTTGGCCGCCCGCTGTGCCTCTTCGGGCGAGTAGAAGCCGCGGTCGACCAGTTCCTGCAACTGCGAGTG